>CAYWSF010000213.1:218-3745 GCA_964460725.1 uncultured Desulfosporosinus sp. | reverse complement strand
CTCTCGACTACTTATACTGCTTCTCAGGGACTGCTTTTAATGATCCCCAATATGTATAAAATTGCCGGCGAACTGTTGCCCACCGTATTTCATGTCAGCGCGCGTGCTCTTTCTGCGCATGCCTTGTCAATCTTTGGGGACCATCAGGATGTTATGGCTTGTCGGCAAACCGGTTTTGCCTTGCTTGCTTCTTCCAGTGTGCAGGAAGCACATGATTTTGCTTACGCAGCTCATTTAGCGACTATTAAATCGCGCGTTCCCTTTCTGCATTTTTTTGATGGCTTTCGCACCTCACATGAAATTCAAAAGATCGCCGTGATCGACGAGCAGGATATTGCCAAGCTTGTTGATTGGCAAGCTATCCAAGCCTTTCGTGACCGCGCGTTATCACCGGAACATCCAGTTGTACGCGGGACCAACCAAAACCCTGATATCTATTTTCAAGGCCGGGAAGTTGCTAATCCTTTTTATCATGCCGTGCCGGATATTGTTGAAAACTATCTGCAAGAAATCAAACTTATCACAGGCAGAGAATATCACCCCTTTGATTACTACGGTTCCCCGAATGCCGAATATATTATCGTCGCCATGGGCTCCGTCTGTGAAACAATTGAGGAAACTCTCGACTACCTTATGGCTAAAGGAGAAAAGGTCGGCTTGATAAAAGTTCATCTCTATCGGCCATTCTCTGAAAAATACTTTTTTAACGTTCTCCCTAAAACCGTTAAGAAAATTGCTGTCCTCGATCGCACCAAGGAGCCGGGAGCACTTGCTGAGCCATTATATCTGGATGTAGTGCACCTGTTCTCGAAAAGCGAAATTAAACCGTCTATTATCGGCGGCCGCTACGGCCTGGGGTCTAAGGATACCCGTCCTTCTCAGATTATTGCGGTCTATGATAATCTCAAACAAGCTCAATCCAAAGACGGATTTACCATTGGTATCACAGATGATGTCACGCATTCTTCTCTTCCTGAAGGAGGTTTTATTGAAACAGCTCCTCAAGGAACTATTAGCTGTAAATTCTACGGTTTAGGCTCAGACGGAACAGTTGGGGCCAATCAATCGGCTATCAAAATTATCGGCGATCAGACTCCCCTCTATGCGCAAGGTTATTTTGCTTATGACAGCAAAAAATCCGGTGGCACAACTATTTCCCACTTGCGGTTTGGAAATACACCAATCAAGTCTACCTACTTTGTCTATCATGCGGACTACATTGCCTGTCACAATAAATCTTTCATTTATAGCTACGACTTATTGGAAGGCCTTAAGCCTAAGGGAGTATTTGTTTTGAATTGTCCATGGAAAGCGGAAGAATTGGACCGGGAACTTCCTGCCAGGCTCCGCAGATATATTGCCCAAAACAATATTGATTTCTATATTATTGATGCCGTTAGTATTGCCTCGGAAATTGGTCTGGGTGGCAGAATCAATATGATTATGCAGGCTGCCTTCTTTAAACTGGCTAATGTTCTTCCTGTTGATGATGCCCTAAACTATTTGAAAGAATCGATCGCAACAACTTATGGCAAAAAAGGACAGAAGATTGTGGATATGAATATCGCTGCAGTAGATCGTGGTATAGAAGCCTTGCAGAAGATTACTATTCCTTCGTCCTGGGCCGCTGCTATCGAAACCAACACGCCAACTGTTGATGAACCTGATTTTATTAAGAACATTCAACGCCCTATAGCCCGGAATGAAGGAGACAATCTTCCGGTCAGTACCTTCTTAGGTATGGAAGACGGTACCTTTCCTGTAGGCACAACGACTTATGAAAAACGC
Organism: uncultured Desulfosporosinus sp.; assembly: GCA_964460725.1. GTDB lineage: Bacteria > Bacillota > Desulfitobacteriia > Desulfitobacteriales > Desulfitobacteriaceae > Desulfosporosinus. Next base: position 1,957 of record CAYWSF010000213.1, on the reverse strand, counting down.
AAGATAGCAGTCATGATTCCCGAGTGGCAAATTGAGAAGTGTATCCAATGCAACCAGTGTTCCTATATATGTCCGCATGCCACTGTGCGGCCATTCTTACTGAATGACGAGGAAAAAGCTCAGGCACCGGCCGGTTTCGAGACTAAGAAACCGGTTGGAAAAGGATTGGAAAACTTGCACTATCGCATCCAGGTTGATCCCCTGGATTGTACAGGCTGCGGCAATTGTGCCGATATCTGCCCTGCACCGGACAAAGCCCTGATTATGCGGCCGGCGCAAGCACAGATCGATGCCCAAGCGGACAATTGGTACTATGCTTTCGGAGTGACCGAAAAGAATGGTGTAATTGATCCAAAAACTGTTAAAGGCAGTCAGTTTCTCCGTCCGCTTTTTGAATTCAGCGGAGCTTGCCCGGGGTGTGGAGAAACATCGTACATCAAACTAATAACTCAACTATTCGGTGACCGGATGATGATTGCCAATGCAACAGGTTGTTCTTCTATTTACAGTGCCAGTGCTTCTTCTGTCCCCTTTAATACAAATACGGAAGGCAAGGGGCCGGCCTGGGCCAGTTCATTATTTGAAGATAATGCGGAATATGGTTACGGAATGCAGCTTGGCTTTAAACAGCTGCAAAACAATTTGGCAAACATAATTAAACACGCTTTGGAAACTCCCCTGCCTAATAATCTTCGGGATGCTTTTCAGGAATGGCTGACAGCGAGGCATGACGGAGAAGGCTCAAAGTCTGCCGCGAAAAAGCTATTAGCCGCCCTGAAAACTGTTTCTGTATCGGAAAAAGCCCTCGTGCAGGCAATTCTAGCTAAAAAGAATTACCTGATTAAACAGTCACAATGGATGATTGGTGGGGACGGCTGGGCCTATGATATTGACTACGGCGGTTTAGACCATATCCTGGCTTCCGGAGCAGACGTAAATATCCTCGTCCTGGACACGGAAGTCTATTCCAATACAGGCGGCCAGTCTTCTAAATCAACTCCTACTGCTGCCGTAGCTAAATTTGCGGCAACAGGGAAAAAAATCCGTAAGAAAGATCTTGGTATGATGGCTATGAGCTATGGGTATGTCTATGTGGCTCAGATTGCCATGGGAGCGAACATGAATCAAACGATTAAAGCGCTCACCGAGGCAGAAAATTATAAAGGGCCCTCACTGATCATTGCCTACGCTCCCTGCATCAACCATGGAATTAAGACCGGTATGGGTACTTCGATGGCGGAAGAAAAGAAAGCCGTTAACGCAGGATATTGGCATCTCTACCGCTATAATCCCCTGTTAAAGGAAGCAGGCAGGAATCCTTTCAATCTGGATTCGAAAGAACCGGCGGCGTCTTTTCAGGATTTCATCCGTGGTGAAATCCGTTACGCAGAATTAAGTTCTTCCTTCCCGGACATAGCCGAGGAAATGTTTAAGGCAGCGGAACAACACGCCCTTGAACGGTATCAAAGCTACCAACGCTTGACCGAAATGCAGTATTAAATGCAGTATTAAATGTAACAAAGAACCAATCCCCTTGTTACACGAAGTGACCAGTTAACTATAGAAGCGCCATATACCGAACTGCACGTACGGTTCGCTGCCATGGTCACCGGCCGGTTGATGATACAAACTCATATAGATTTCAAAAGAACTATCCTGTTTTTTATCCTGAACTTTGGCGTTTTCCCTCTCCTTATGATGTTGCCTCGCACAAAACTTGACCATCAGTAAAGAAATAT
>CAYWSF010000213.1:0-208 GCA_964460725.1 uncultured Desulfosporosinus sp. | reverse complement strand
AACAATGGCTAGCCTTCTACCCGATCAATATAGACGTTATAATAAAAGTAAGCCAAAAACAAGGGAAATGCTGCTTACGGAAAGACCAACCGGCGTTTAATTCTTGTAATTCCACGACTAGAATTAGTGTGCATTGGTTGTGGTCAGTGCCCTATTTTTCTAATGTTATGTTACGTAGGGCGCCGAGCCCGTGCAACCCCTACCGCAC
>CAYWSF010000212.1:0-3752 GCA_964460725.1 uncultured Desulfosporosinus sp. | reverse complement strand
TTCCCGTGACCGTAGTTATAGTGATACTGTTGCTTATGAAATTGACAAAGAAGCAAGCAGAATCATTAATGAATGTTATTTAAAGGCTGAAACCTTAATCAAGGAAAATATTGATAAATTGCATGCGATTGCCCAAGCATTGATGGAACACGAAACGCTTGATGTCAACGATTTTGCCGCTCTGATGGCGAAATTTGACGATTCTAAAGCAGTTCCCGCCGACAGTACAGTTCCCGCCGACAACACGGAAGGAACTGTAAATCTGGAGAAAACGGGGGAACTGGAGAAAACGGTAAATCTGGAGAAACCGGGAGATGATTTGCCGGTTGCCGCTAAAAGCGAGAATAGCGAAAATAGTAAGAATAGCGAGAGTATTAAGAATAGCGAGAATAGTGAGAGTATTAAGAATAGCGAGAATAGCGAGAGTATTAAGAATAGCGAGAATAGTGAGAATCACGAAGATGCTTAAAGACAAGGGAATTATTACTGAATTTTGTTAAAAAAAGGAGTGTTTAGGATGGAAAAAACATTTACGATGATCAAGCCGGATGCAGTGCAGCGCGGATTGGTCGGAGAAATTATTGCCCGTTTTGAGAAGAAGGGTCTCAAGCTGGTTGGAATGAAGCTTCTTCAAGTGGATCGTGCATTGGCAGAAGCGCATTATGCGGAACACCGCGGTAAAAGCTTCTTTGAACCAACAGTCGCTTACATTATGTCTTCTCCGGTGGTAGCCATGGTATGGCAAGGGAAAAATGCAGTAGCATTAGCCCGTCAACTGATGGGGTCCACAAAACCGGTGGAGGCAAGTCCCGGCTCTATCCGGGGAATGTATGGAGTGGACGTCAGCCGTAATATTATTCATGGCGCAGACTCAGTTGCAAGTGCAGAACGGGAGATTGCCCTTTATTTTAAACCCGCGGAACTGATTGATTATCCGAAAGCAGCTGAAGAATGGTTGTGTGAATAAATTAGGGAAGGGACGCCTTGCAACAGGGGTGTCCCTTTTTTAAAACCGGCCGGAGGTGTAATTTCAGTTGAAGAAAAGAGAACAATTACTGCTGGGGTTGGGTTTCGTTTTAGTGGGATTTCTTTTTGTCGTTCTGCTGAAAACTCAGGGTATTATCGGCACTCAGGTGAAAAGTCAGGAAGCAGCTGTGCCTAGTCTGATTGAAACAGAACAAGAGAATCAGCAACTTGCTGTTGAAATTGAAAAACTGCAGCTTGAATTGCAAAAATATGCTCAATCGCAGAGTGCATCAACAGTGGCAAATGAGCAATTGCAGGAGGCCCGAAAAAATGCCGGTTTGATTGGAGTAACCGGGCCCGGTGTGCGGATTACGCTGGATGATTCGAAACGCGTTATTACCCCGCAGGATGATCCGATGCTCTTTTTTATTCATGAACAATACATTAGTGAGATCTTAAACGCTCTCTGGAATGGCGATGCGGAAGCGATTGCTGTCAATGATCAGCGCATAATGACTAATACGGAATTATTCTGTTCGGGTTCGTACATTCAAATTAATGGGACCCTGCAAATGCCTCCTTATGTAATAGAAGCGATCGGTGAGCCGAATAATTTAGCAAGTGCGCTTAATTTTTATGGCTGGTTTAAACTTGGTGATCTCCAGGAACAAAACGGAATTGTGCGCAAACTTGAGGTTTTGGATAAAATCGATATACCGGCCGGTAAAATGCGGAATTTTCTTTATGCCGAACCGGTTAAGGAGGGAACATGATGCGCCGCTGGGAAAGAACCTTAGCCCTGCCTGTTACTTTAGTGGCGATTGCGCTCGGTTTTTTGGTGGCTTTGCAGTTTCAGACTCATAAGAATGTCTCGGCAGCAGAACAAATTAGTGCGGAACGCATGGCTCATATGAAAACGATACTGGAAAATTCCCAGGCGCAAAACGCTCAGCTTAAAGAAAACCATCGTCTTTTATCGGAACAATTGGAAAAGGCCCGGCAGCAAGGCGGCACGGATCCGGCCCTGCTTGCTAAATTGGTAAAAGTGCAAATCCTGGATGGCACGCAAGCGGTGGAAGGCCCGGGTATTCAAATAAGTATTGATGACCGCAAAAATGATTTTCCTCTCCGTACCGATGACCTTGCCAGGTTGATTAATACTCTGAAATTTGCCGGTGCTGAGGCAATCAGTATTAACGGCCAACGGATTGTGAGCACGACGTCCATTGTATGGAGCGGTAGTTCAATTATTTTTGTAAATAATAAACCGATCAACCGTGCGGAGGGAATTCCTTATGAACTGTTTGCAATCGGTGACCAAGATGCCCTGATGGATTATTTTGCCGGCATAGAGGTTCCCGGGCTCAAAGAAGAAGGCCGAACGGTCAACGTTGCGAAAAAAAAGTTACGTATTCCGGCCTATAGCGGGTCGTATACATTTAAGCATGCAAAACTGTTGAATCCTTAATAATTTAATCTACATGAGTAAGGAAGTGTAAAATAATGCAGGCTTATGGTATGCGCTGGGTTACTCTCGATAATTTAGAAGAAGTGAAAATGGCTTTGGCTCAAATTGGCTCTGATCCCGCCGGGATTGCTCTTATGGCCGGGAAGCCTTTGGGGCGTGGGATTAAACTGGAACAAGTACCTTTAAGGGTAGCACATATTCTCAAACAAGAAATGTTATCGGTCGGTGGAGATGCCGCCGTACACCGGGATGTGATCGTAAACAAAGTTGATACTACGGATGTTATGCTGCTCGGTACGGTACGCCAACTGGGCGAACTGGCCGGTAAGGTGCTGGCACAACCATTTGGACTGAAGAAGCTCGGTTACGATTTAAAACAGCTGCTGGCTGCGTTGGAACCCAAAGGAGTACGTGTTTTAAAATGTCGGAATCAGGAACTTAAACTTGGCGAGCGTACCCTGATCATGGGGATCTTGAATACAACGCCGGATTCATTTTTCGACGGGGGCCGGTATAATAAAATTGAAAGTGCCGTTGCTCAAGCGAAACGCATGATTGAAGAAGGGGCAGATATTTTAGACATTGGGGCTGAATCGACGCGGCCCGGTTATGGGGCTGTCAGTGCTGAGGAAGAGTGGCAGCGCCTGGAGCCTGTATTAAAAACTCTTTTAGAGCAGGTTGCTGTTCCCATTTCGATTGATACCAATAAGGCGAGCGTAGCTGCTCAAGCACTGGAAGCGGGAGCCCATATAATTAATGATATTTGGGGTTTGCAAAAAGACCCGGATCTGGGCAGGGTGGTCGGAGAATATCAGGCACCGGTGATCGTGATGCATAATCAGGACGGCACGACTTATCATCATCTCATGGGGGACATTTTTAACTTTTTAAGGAAAAGCATCGCCTTGGCAGAGAACAGTGGGCTATCCGGAGATCAAATTATCGTTGATCCGGGTATTGGTATTGGCTTCGGAAAAACAACTGGGCAAAATCTGGAGGTTATGGCTCGTTTAGCGGAATTTAAAACACTTGGGCATCCGGTTTTGCTGGGAACTTCCCGTAAATCCATGATTGGAGAAATATTAAACCAGACGGTAAGTGAGCGCCTGGAAGGGACACTGGCAACCGCCGTGCTGGGAGTTGTTGCGGGTGCGGATATAATACGTGTCCACGATGTTTCAGCAAATCGCAGGGCCGTACAGATGGCCGATGCCATTGTGCGGAGACAGAAAGGAGTATACTATGTTGGGGCCTGATGTAATTCATCTGCGTGGCTTGGAATTTTTTGCTTATCATGGGGTGTTGCCGGAAGAGCAAG
>CAYWSF010000211.1:0-3761 GCA_964460725.1 uncultured Desulfosporosinus sp. | reverse complement strand
CAACCGGCTGTTAACCGGTAGGTTGTAGGTTCGAATCCTACTCGGGGAGCCAATTGTGAAATATGGGCCCATAGCTCAGCGGTAGAGCCCCCCGCTCATAACGGGTTGGTCCTTGGTTCGAATCCAAGTGGGCCCACCATTTTAGAAGTTCGAGGTTAGAGGCCAGATGTCAGAGGCCACTTTGTGTATCGAAACCGGGGCGATTAGCTCAGCGGTAGAGCGCATCCTTCACACGGATGAGGCCACTGGTTCGAGACCAGTATCGCCCACCAATGATAGTAAGATTTAACCACTCAGGGAAATCGTATAATTTAAAATGTTATGTCATGTATAGACCGGCACTTTCCTTTTCAAGGGAGGTGCTTTCTTGATATCGGGACTTTCAATGATGCTCGGAAATAAAAGCAGATGGATTGTTCTGCTAGAAAGACAGCAAAATATGGTTTGGCCTATTAGGACAATAAGGTATAATAAGAATAGAAGTCAGAAGCAGTGAGACGGAATAATCGTGTGCAAAGCTGACAATTAAGGAAATGATTCCAGGGTTTAACGGACAGGAAGGATGTAGTATATATGAACCAAAGTATTGGCTTTATCGGTGGGGGAAATATGGCAGAGGCCATCATCGGCGGAATAAGGAAAGCGGACCGGGAACTTCAAATCAGAGTGTGCGAACGACTCAAAAAACGACTTGAGTATTTAGTGGATAAGTATAATGTAATTGCTTCCGGCGCCCAAGAGCTTGTGGAAAACTCTGCGGTCTTAATCATCGCTGTGAAGCCGAAAGATGTTCAGGAAGTGCTGGAACAGCTAAGGAATTATATAATAAATGGAAGTCTTATTATTAGTATTGCAGCGGGTATTCCCCTAAAGTTATTTTATAAGTACCTGCCTGATGTTACGGTCATTCGGGCTATGCCGAATACTTCAACGGCGGTGTTACATTCTATGACGGGACTGGTGCGTGGAAAAAACGTCTCGCCGGAACAAGTCGAAACTGCAGAGCTGATCTTCTCAGCGATTGGGCGTGTTCTTTGGATCCCAGAAGAAAAAATGAATGCCCTGATTGCTTTAAGTGCAAGTGGGCCGGCTTATTTTTACCTCTTTACTGAAAGTTTAATCCAAGCAGGTGTTCAATTGGGCTTAACTGAAGAAGAAGCAGAGTTGTTAGCACGTGAAACTCTCGTCGGGGCAGGCAAAATGCTTACTGAAAGCGAGAAGTCACCGGCGAAATTACGCGAAGAAGTGACTTCACCAAATGGGACGACCTATGCTGCGTTAAGTGTTTTTCAAGAAAATAAATTAACGCAAATCGTGATCAGGGCTGCCCACGCCTGTGCTCGACGAGCAGGAGAAATGGAAGGAGAGTATTCGGAGTGACTCTGCATGACGTTCGGCGAGTGGTTATAAAAAATGGCAGCAACAGGTTAATCTATCCTTAAGGCGTTAGCGTTGGATTGCCGTTTTGAGCGATATACTCAAACCTGGGTTTTACAGCAAAAGTGCCTAAAAAATACCCGTTAGCCCTGTGTTATCAAGGACTGGCGGGTTTTGTTTTTTGTCATAAAGTGTAGTGTATAAGCATGAATCCCGGCCCCGGTTTTTTGCAAAGAAAATATAGTTGCCTTTAATAAAAAAGAGCGGTATACTTCAATTATATTATAATGGGGGTGAGTCAGCAGACAACGGGATATTAAATTAAAAAAGGAGGTTGAAAATGGCCCACGGAGTTTTTGGTACTACAATAAACTGTATGGATGGAAGAACACAGTTGCCGGTAAATGAATACTTAAGAAACCGTTTTAAGCTTGATTATGTTGACACTATTACCGAACCGGGTCCGGTAAAAATTTTAGCAGAAAATCAGCCCGGTGCAGCCTTAATTGAACAAAGGGTCAAAATTTCCGTAGAAGCACACGGCTCTAAGTTAATTTCTATAGTAGCTCATTATGATTGTGCAGGCAACCCGCTGTCAAAGGAAACGCAGCTGAAACAAATGGAGGCTGCGCTTAAAACCGTTCGCGCTTGGAATTACAATGTTCATTGTATTGGCTTATGGGTGGATGAGAATTGGCAGGTTGAGCCTGTAGAGTGATTAGGTAACTTCTTTTTTGAAATTCTAAAAGAGAGGTAGGTAAAAGATTTGGCAGAGAAAATTATGAACCGATGGCTAGTCGTAGTCGGAGCCATCTTAATTCAGGTTGCTCTTGGCGCAGTATATATATGGAGTGTGTTTAAAGGACCTTTATTGGAATTGTTTAAGTCGGATCCTTCAGTTACAGGAGCATCTATTAATTTAACTTATTCCATTACGATTTTGGTGTTTGCTTTTGGAACCATCGTTTTTGGTAAACTTCAGGATAAAATTGGTCCTAAGAAAGTAGCCATGCTTGGCGGTATATTATTGGCTTTAGGACTCATTTTAGCCAGTAGGACAACTTCAGTTGTCTGGCTTTATGTAAGTTTTGGAATAATCGGCGGTGCAGGTATCGGTGCCGGGTATGTTTGTCCGCTGGCAACCTGTGTAAAATGGTTTCCGGACAAGAAAGGCCTGATCACTGGCCTGGCCGTAGCCGGTTTTGGTGCCGGGGCGCTTGTTTTTGCGCCAATTGCAAATATATTTATAGCTCAGTTTGGCGTTTTAAATACATTTGCCTATCTAGGAATCATTTTTGGTATTCTTGTTATTATTGGTGCCCAGTTCCTGATTAACCCACCCGCCGGTTATAAACCGGCCGGTTGGAATCCCCCGGCACCGGTTGCCGGAAAAGCAGCCGGCAGCGATTTTTCCACAGGGCAAATGATTAGAACACCTCAGTTCTACTTAATCTGGCTTACTTACCTTTTTGGTGCTTCCGCTGGGATGATGATCATTGCCAATGCTAAAGGGATTGCACTGCTTCAAGGACTTGGGGACGCTCTTGCTGTTTCCGCCGTCATGATTGTTTCTATATTTAATGCAGTCGGACGAATTGCCTGGGGTACGGTTTCCGATAAACTGGGCCGTACAAAGACCTTGATGGTGATCTTTGTAATTTGCGGTATCACTATGCTCTGTCTGAAAATGCTTACCGGAAATTTGATTCTGGTTGGGGTATCCTTGGTGGGCTTCTGTTTTGGTGGTTTCTTGGCAGTCTATCCCTCAATTACAGCAGACTACTTTGGTACTAAGTCCTATGGTATGAATTATGGCACAGTCTTCATGGCCTACGGTCTTGCCGGAGTTGGCGGTCCCCTGCTCTATGATCTGATTAAGAGCCCGGTGTCTACCGAGTTAAGTGCTGCACCGCTGATGATTTCCGGCATCCTTTGTATTATTAGCTTAATACTTACCTTTATGATTAAACCGCCGGCTAAGGCTTAATATGTTCATAATTAGAATAGTATAATTGATTGGAGTGTCAAAAGGTTAAATATTAATCAGCGCGTAAACCATAGAAATGCAATCCCAATTTAACGGCATTTAGACACGCATAATGGAGAACGCCGACCAAAATATATGTCGTATTGATGTGCCAAACCCATTTAGCATTAATAGTTGAACGGTGTTTCAGTGAAAAGCGTCTTTTGACACTTTAACCATAATTAGTATAATTCAGATAGTATAATTTGCGCTATCAATAAAAATTAGCCTAAGGTTTGTTGCCAAGTGCTTGGCATAAACCTTAGGCTTTTTCATAATACATTTACCGAATGTCATTACCTGGTGCTTTGAAGTTCTTATATTTTATTTACAGCATACAGTTATTGTTTAGTAGCAA
>CAYWSF010000210.1:0-3790 GCA_964460725.1 uncultured Desulfosporosinus sp. | reverse complement strand
TTTTTTGGCGGCATAGCCAAGAGGTAAGGCAGAGGTCTGCAAAACCTTTATTCCCCAGTTCGAATCTGGGTGCCGCCTCCAAATTATTTTATTTTTGCCGATGTGGCGGAACTGGCAGACGCACGGGACTTAAAATCCCGCGGGCTTAAAAGCTCGTACCGGTTCGATTCCGGTCATCGGCACCATACGGGTTTGTAGCTCAGCCGGTTAGAGTACCGCGTTGACATCGCGGGGGTCGGAGGTTCGAGTCCTCTCAAACCCACCAAAAAAGCAAACAAAAAAATGCCTTGAAACCCTTGATAAAAGCGGATTTCGAGGTTTTTTAAATTCCACCGCGGAGCCTGCACCGCGGCAGACCTAATCAAAGACAAAGAAAACCTAAAAATAATTAGAGAGGTAGTGCTTTCATGCATTCACTGAGGCAAGATAAGGCACCTATTTATGAAGCCTTGCAAAAATACAAAGCTCAGCGGGTGGTACCGTTTGACGTACCGGGACATAAGCAAGGTAAAGGAAACCCCGAACTCGTAAAATTCTTGGGTCAGGCGTGCCTTTTAGTGGATGTAAATTCCATGAAACCACTGGACAGTCTTGTTCACCCTATCTCCGTAATTAAGGAAGCGGAGGAACTGGCCGCAGATGCTTTTGGGGCGGAACATGCTTTTTTTATGGTTAACGGAACCACAGCAGCTGTTCAGGCTATGATAATGAGTGTGTGCAAATATGGTGATAAAATTATCATGCCGCGCAATGTTCACAGGAGTGCCATTAACGCCCTGATTATCAGTGGAGTGACTCCTGTTTATATTAACCCCGGTGTGAATAAGATGTTGGGGATATCTTTAGGCATGTCGTTTGCCGATGTAAAGAAAGCCATCCGGGAAAATCCCGATGCCAAAGCAATTTTTCTTAATAATCCTACCTATTATGGCATCTGTTCCGATTTAAAGTCTATTACAGAGCTTGCTCATGCTCATGATATGTATGTTCTTGTAGACGAGGCGCATGGGACTCACTTTTACTTCAGTGAAGATATGCCGGTTAGTGCGATGGCCGCGGGAGCAGATATGTCGGCCGTCAGCATGCACAAAACAGGCGGATCATTAACTCAAAGTTCATTTTTACTAAAAAGTGGCCGTCTTAGCACAGGGCAAGTTAGGCAAACTATTAATCTGACCCAGACTACCAGCGGCTCCTATTTACTGTTGTCTTCGTTGGATATTTCCAGACGCAACCTTGCTTTGGACGGGAAAAGCATTTTTAATAAAGTCTCAGCTCTTGCCCAATATGCTCGGGAAGAAATCAACAAAATCGGTGGATACTATGCTTTTTCCACCGAACTAATTAATGGGGATACCGTGTTTGATTTTGACCACACCAAGCTTTCAGTCTATACTAGAGAAATAGGCCTGGCGGGCATTGAGGTTTATGACATTTTGCGTGATGATTATCGGATTCAAATCGAGTTTGGTGATATAGGGAATATCCTGGCCATCATTTCCGTTGGGGATGGTCTGTTGGCCTTGGAACGTCTGGTATCTGCCCTATCAGAAATCAAAAGGCTTTATATGAAAGATAAAGCGGGCATGCTAACTCATGAGTATATTAATCCAATCGTGGAAATGACACCGCAACGCGCTTTTTATGCCCAGCAGCACTCTGTTCCCATCGCAGACAGCGCCGGATATATATGTGCAGAATTTGTAATGTCCTACCCGCCCGGTATTCCAATTTTAGCCCCGGGAGAACGAATAACAAAGGAGATCATTGAACATATTGCTTATGCCAAGGCTAAGGGCAGTTTCCTGACAGGTACGGAGGATATGTCCATTGAAAACATTAATATAGTGGAATAGTGGAGTAGTGGAGGAATAAAAATTGGTTGAGGAATATGACCAAAATGCTTAGCCACGAGCCCCTGGCTTCAGACATGGGGTTAAGGCATCAGGAATAGTTTCATTATGTATCCCAGCGCTGTATAATGTTTCTATAGAATACAAAGCAACAAGAATGTCGTTTTCTCCTGTAAAAGTTTTTATACCTCGGAGAGGAGTGATAAAAAAATGGAGCTATGGTTCACAGAATATCATACGGATAATGCCCGATTTTCTATCAAGGTAGACAAGCTTCTATATTCGGGTCAGAGCGAATTCCAAAGGATAGATGTTTATAACTCGAAGGAATTCGGTAAGTTTTTCACTCTGGACGGTTTTATTATGCTCACTGAAAAGGACGAATTTATCTACCATGAGATGATTGTTCATGTACCGATGGCTACCAACCTCAATATAAAAAATGTTTTGGTAATCGGTGCAGGGGATGGAGGAACAATCAGGGAGCTAACCCGCTACGATTGCATAGAGCATATTGATATGGTGGAAATTGATCAAATGGTTGTAGATGTATGCCGAAAATATTTACCGCAGACCGCATGCAAGTTTGATGATCCAAGATTAGATTTACATTTTGAGGATGGATTAAAATTTGTGCGCTCTAAGGAAAATACTTATGATTTAATCATCGTTGATTCTACTGACCCCTTCGGACCGGGAGAAGGGTTGTTCACAAAAGAGTTTTACGGTAACTGCTTTAAGGCCTTGACGGAAGATGGGATCCTTGTCAATCAGCATGAAAGTCCTTTTTATACAGAGGATGCGAAGGCTATGCAAAGAGCCCATGAACGTATTCGCAAGTTTTTCCCCATTTGCCGGGTTTATCAGGTGCACATTCCAACTTATCCCTCCGGTCATTGGCTGTTTGGATTTGCCTCGAAAAAGTGCGATCCCTTGATTGACCTGGACGAGCAAACCTGGAATAGCCTGGGACTGAAAACCAAATATTACAACACCGAAATTCACAAAGGAAGCTTTGCTCTGCCAAACTATGTTATCGAAATGTTAGAAAATGCGGAGGATTAAGTTTTTTGAGGTGGGAAGCTTTTGTTAGAAAAGTAAGGAAGAAAAGTAAGGAGCTCAATAGGTCAACAAAGAGCTCAACAGATAAGTGAGGAGTTTTATAGATAAGTGAGCGTGCCGAATAAGGCATGCTTTTTTTGTCCCTCCGGAAGACTAAATTCCGCTTCGTGTTACTAATTAGCTTCATAATGGGGCTCTTACTCGAAAGCGAGTTTTTGACGCATGCGTAAAATATGGTATTCAGTGAAATCAACGCTTTCAAGTTGCTGAATTGCTATAATTAGGCATTTATCTTCGCGTTTGAGCAAGAGTCTCATTATAGAGTCTCATTATTATAAAAGGTTTGTATAACACCTGGAGGAGTTTCTTGTTTATCATTGCGTATATCCTATCGTCATCTAAAGCATTTGTATAACACCATGGATAAATTTCTTGTGAGTAGAGAAAGGTTGACACTCCCCATGCTTGAAGGCAGGGGATTCTTGGGTGATGAAACCGAAGTCCATTTCTGGTATCGGAGTGTGACCCCAAGTTATGGGCTATACCATTAGCCCATCCTAGACCAGAGCATATTAACTGTCTAGGCTGATAGACTGTTACCATCAAACCATCTACCATCTCCCATCTCCCACCTACCACCTACCACAGTATAAAAGGTGTATAAATATTAGTATCTTGGAAAGACTAAAATTAATGTTTTATCTTGTCCCCAAATTTACCCCCGTCTCCAGATTTACCCTGTGGAAATTTTCCGTAAACCAAATCATATGATCCAGTAGGAGGGATGCCGGTGGAACATTCAATGCAATTAGCAACGCAGGATTACCGGGAAAGCATTTGGGCATGTTTGTGCGAATTGCGTGAAAAAGAGCAAT
>CAYWSF010000209.1:0-3794 GCA_964460725.1 uncultured Desulfosporosinus sp. | reverse complement strand
TCTAAGACTGATGGTTTAACTGGAATTTTTAACCGCTTAATGTTCGAAATTAAAATTAAAGATGAATGGAGCAGGTGTAAACGGCATTCCATACCATTATCAATAGTAATGGTAGACGTCGATTTTTTTAAAGAATTTAATGATCAATATGGCCACAAAGCCGGTGATTATTGTCTAAAACAAGTTGCAGAGGTTCTATCAGTTTGTGTAAAACGTTCTTCAGATATAGTGGCTAGATATGGAGGGGAGGAATTTGTCATCGTACTTCCTCATTCAAAGAAAAAGGATGCTATAGAACTTGCCGAACAAATGAGAAAAAGGGTAGAAGAAATGGCTTTGCCACATTTGCGTTCTAACGTTTCCGATTATCTTACAATTAGCCTGGGTGTTAATACAATAATCCCATCGGATGAATCATCGATCGAAGAATTTATAAGAAATACAGATCGAGCTTTATATAAGGCAAAGGAAAGACGTAATTGTTTAGCTGTGTATGGCCAAGCAGAAGGAAAGCCCACGCGCGTTTTCTTGGGCGTAACAAATGTAAAAGGATAATCATATCCTATGGTAATTAATGCAAAAGTATCCCCCAAATATGGAAATCACCAGCCAATTGTTTCAAAATTCGCAAATATTAGAATACAGGAATTGACTGTATTTTGAAAGTGGTGATAATGGTGTGTATTTACTTGGCATTGGGTGATTCGATTACTGCAGGATATGGTGTTGACAGATTATTTTCTTTTCCCGTTTTATATGGTAATTTTCTTAGGAGACATAATCCAGATTTGAGCATTAATAATCAAGGGGTTAACGGTTTAACAACACATGGTCTCTTTGAGTTATTAGAGTTTAATCGTACCCTGCGTCATTTGATATCTCAAGCATCTTTAATCACAATCACAATTGGTTCCAATGATTTGCTTCATCTTATAAAAAACTCTATGCAATCAATTAACATAGCGCAGTTACGCAGAACCCTGTATAACATGAAAAAATCTCTTAATAAAGTTGGAGTAGTGATTAGGCAACTCAATCCCAGGGCAGTCGTTAAAGTGGCCACGCTCTATAATCCCTTGTCGGCGGGCTTTTACAGCCAATATCACGGACTAATACAAGAGGTTATTGACACTGCCAATTCACTGATAGTCACCTGGGCAAAACAATATGGCTTTGTGGTAGTTTGTTTGGATCGTGAAATAAGAAAAAAAGGCTTTTCTTTGAAAAGTTCGGATAATCTGCATCCTAACGCTTATGGGTACAGCGTAATTGCAAAGGCATTTGCCAGGTATTAAATAGGCGATTACTGAATAGTAAAGAGAAAGTGGATAAAATAAAGAGTGGGTACTATCGCCTTAGTTATTTAAGAAAATAGTACCCTATTTTTTATGTTAAGTTTAGTGTTGTTAGAAAAAGGTTGAGAAAAGGCCATATTCTGTTTAATCACAATGGTTAGAGAAGATAATTGAGGATTTAGTATTAGTGATGTTCTTCAGCGTATTCCTTAGTTTTATGGACCGTACTATGCGGATGTTCAGGTGGCGCATAAATAGAGTACAATTTAAGAGGGGTACAACCTGTGTTAATTAAATTATGCCATTTTCCTGCAGGTATAACTATTGCATAGTCCTTAGAAACAGTTCTCTGAAAATCAAAATGGTCGCTTCTATTTCCCATTATGACAAGTCCTTGACCTTCTTCAATACGTAGGAACTGGTCAACGTTTGGATGCATTTCTAATCCGATGTCCTCACCAACCCGGATGCTCATTAAGGTGATTTGAAAATGGTTTCCTGTCCATAAAGCGATCCGGAAATAATCGTTTTGCTTAGCAGCCTCCTCAATGTTCACGACCAAAGGATTGGGCCCATAATCCTTTAAAGGCACGAATTGGTTCGGGTAGTTCGGATGGTTTGGGTAATTTGCCTGTGTGTTACACCAGTAAGGATATGGCCGCATTGCACACCCGCTATACTGATTATATGGATTATACATTGGTATGTTAGAGTAGTAAGGAACGGGATACGGGTTATAAATATTGTACATATTGTTCAATCCCTTCAAATGGCTTTTAATTATCATATTCTTAAATTTAGGTAATTGTGCTAGTGCTTCGATTAATCATAAAAGCCGCGAAGAGCAAGTGCATTATCTCTTAGTATTTTGAGAGCTGATGCACTGTTTTTAGTTTAAGGTTGTTAGAAGGAATTCGTCCACCTCGTTAATATTAAAAACAATAATATTAAAAGCGATATTATATTAATAAAAAGCTCAATGCTGCATAAGGCTTATGCAACATTGAGCTGTGTCGTCCAAGGGCGCCTTTAGTGATGTTTTACTAGCCGGAGAGTTGTGTACCGTTCGGTGGAAGGGAGATCTCGTTTGAATTTAAATTTAAATTCCTGGACCGAGGCTACTTTATCAGCGATCATAACGATAAACGCCTCTCGGCTCCGAGGCATTCGAACGGTTAGTGGCCACATATGGCTTAAAATAATGTCCTTTTCCTTATCACTTACGTCAAAACAACGTTCCGCGTTTTGGCAGGCAATACGCGGATGACGGAAACCATGCCATCTTGTTCCGTCAGGTCTATATTGATGCCAGTCATACAAGAAAAAGTCATGAAGAAGGGCACCCCGCGTCACTGCGATCGTATCTAACTTGATTGTACTTTCCAGTCGTATTGACCAGTTATAAGCAATTTGAGCGACACGGAGAGAGTGCTCTAGGGTAGTAAAAGGCTTATGATGAGTGTATGATGCTAACTGCTTGTATTCATCGTGGTTTAAAATGTCATCAACATGTTCTGCCAAGCTCAATTACTTTCACCTTCCTAGTCAAGTGGATGTGTGTCGTTTCTTTTACTGCGGTTTGAAATTTTTTTACGCTGAAGTTTTAAAAAATTTTCAAGTTTTGCTTGTTTGGCATAAATCAGATCCATTTTTTCGCTTAGAGTATGGCGCATTGCAGGATAGGTATTCAAGAAGCGCCGAAATGGAGAAAGGACAGTTTGAAACGGCTTATGTTCCAATCGTTCATATCGTTCTTGGAATACAGTTACAAAATGTTCAAAGCGATGAAGTAAGAGCATTGAGTGAATGATATCCCAAATAAAATAAATAATCAATATGGCGGATAAAAAAGTACGGGCTGTTAAGGGAATACGCATAAGATGGATTGAAACTGCCGGATGAATGATATAAAAAAATACCAGGCCCAGGACTCCCCAGAGCAAAGAAAAGGGAAGAGCGATCCGCCCTTGAATATTAAGGGGTCTGTCATGATAATCCCACAGTTGGAGGTGAAAGAAAAGTTCAAGAAAATAACCGGCGGCATATTCCAGCACGGTACCTAAACACATAAAACAAATAAACTGCCATTGCCAGCTGAGGTGAGTAAATTGCTGAGAGAATACAATTATCAATGCCGCAGGGAAACCATAGATCGGAAGGAAGGGTCCGGCTAATAATCCGGGATTGACTAACCTGCGTTGGGAGATCGAACGGTAAAGAGTTTCCATTACCCATCCGGCAAATGCGTAAAAAGCAAAAGTGATAATAATTATCAAAATGCTCCCCTTCTTCTTTCAGTGTTCCCAAATTAGGTTTGAATATGCTTGGTAATTATAGAAGTAACGCACTTTAAAAGTTTATCGAGATAGTATGATTTTATGAATCATTGTATATTATTTTAATCTAAAAAACAATTAATTCCCATTAATTCCTGAAGTTATAAAGAACTTAAGTCGGGTATAAGCCTCTAATTTTTTGAACACCTTTTGATACATAGAG
>CAYWSF010000208.1:0-3845 GCA_964460725.1 uncultured Desulfosporosinus sp. | reverse complement strand
TGAAAGAAGGGCGATACATGACTGGAAAAGCAACTATTTGTGGAATTGATTTGGGGAGCCGGAGTGTGAAGATCGCCCTGATGAGCTCGCGGAGAGATGAGGATGATTTAGAGATCCTGCGTTTGGAAAGCTTTGATACGATTCGTTTTTACCGGGAGTATGGGCGCAAGCTAGGTGATAAACTAGTCGTGGACTTTGAGGGTATGGGATTGCCTGGGGTAGATTATATAGTTTCCACCGGTTATGGACGTAATACTTTGGAATTTGCCGGCGGTGAGGTTATTCCAGAGCTTAAGGCTCATGTCCTGGGCGCACTTTATCAGACGGGGCTTGAGGATTTTACTTTAGTAGATTTAGGCGGGCAAGACAGTAAAATCATCCAGGTCCGCAAGGGCAAAATGGTTGATTTTATGACCAATGACAAGTGTGCGGCCTCTTCCGGACGTTATTTGGAAAATATGGCGAGTGTTCTTGATATGTCACTCGAGGAATTGGGACAATATGCAGATGCTCCGGTGGAATTAAACTCGACGTGTGCGGTGTTTGGTGAAAGTGAATTAATCGGTAAGATTGTGGAGGGTTTCCCTTTAGCTGAGCTCGCAGCGGGGGTAAACTCAACAATAGCGAAGCGTGTTTTGCCTCTCCTGCGTTCATTCTCCGGTGAGGTTTTGGTTTTTGCCGGAGGAGTAGCCCATAATCACGCAGTTGGTGAGCTCCTACAGGCTGGGTCAGGTAAGAAGGTTGTCATTCCGAAGGAACCACAATTTAACGGGGCAATGGGGTGTTGTGTGGAGGGCTATAATTTCATTTGTTAGTTTGTATTAAACTACATACGATCTGTGGCCTGGTGAAAATGAAATTACGGTGTGGCCGAGCACAGTGCGTCTCGTTAGCAGTAACATTAGGTCGATTTAAAGAAAAACAGGCAGACAAAATGAGACTACCACAAGAAAATGGCTACAAAGCAAAAAGCTGGTATTACCCCTTGCTTTTCTTTATATTTATTGTAAAATAGAATTGGGGTTGCGTATGACTCAAATTTTACCGTAATAATTTAGACTAATTATATGAAAATGTGCATTATTTGCGGAAGAATTTATTTCAGCGGTGTGATAGCACACTGGTGTGATGGCACACTTACTGTAAACTTAGAAGTTATCCAACGCTAATTACCGGAATATCGGTGAATTAAACATTAGCCTGCCGTCGACCAACTATAAGGAGCATCACTTATTTAGTAATTAAGAAATTGGTAATTAAGAATCACATTGTTTATCTTTTAGAACTGTAGAGTCTTGTAAGTAATAGTTTAGGCTGTATTAACGTAATTAACCTCAGAAATCCCCTGAAGGAGTTGTCGTAATATGGATGGTTGCCCTTTATGTAGAGCGCGTGAGGTTGGTCGAATTGGCCGTGAACGGTATTACTGTAGGGAATGCTGCCACGAATGGACGGAGGGTGGCGGTGAAGTTAAAATTTATGAAGTATTGTCGGATGGTTCGGTAGAACAGTTGGAAATTGGTCATGAGACTTTCTTACATGAGTTTTCTCAGCGTGTACCTCGTCAAAATGCTGTATGAAATGCTAATTAGCGTTAACGAAGCAATAGAGCTTTTTCCCGGTAGGTAGTAAACGCGACTCGGTTCGCTGTTGGATGAATTCAGAGAACCCCAGCACCAATGGATAGCCCTCTTGTCTTTTTAGACAGGGGGGCTATAACCTTTCTCAGAATAATTGCTTCCAAGGTATATTTGTAATCTGCTTTTAAAATCAGGCGTGGGTATCCTTGGGTGAAATGATTTTTGTGGATATTTATTTTGTGGTGGATATTCGGCGGATATTCGTTGTTAATAAGATTGAAAAGTGGGCACAACAAACATAGAACAAAGTATTATTTAAACAAAAATGTATTTGAAAAGGTATTTTAAGAAGGGTAAGAGAAATTTTTCCGCACAAATGGCATTGAATAATTATGCATTCCCATGTATAATTATAATCAAAATAGAGGGTTATCCGAAGATCCGAAGAGTGGAGGGTTAAAATATGAAGGTTGGTATTCTGGGAGCCACGGGATATACAGGACAGGAATTAGTGCGATTATTGCAGCGCCATGAGCGGGTGAAGGACTTGTATCTTGCTTCCTCCAGCGTGGCCGGGGCGGAGTATGAGTCAGTATATCCACATTGGAGCGGTCAAAAGGCCGGGATCTTGCGAGATGAAAATGTACCGGATGATCTTGATGTGCTTTTTTGTGCGCTGCCGCATGGATTAACAGCAGCAAGAACAAGTTCTTTTTTAGCGCGAAACATGAAAGTTATTGATCTGGGAGCAGACTTTCGCTTGAATTCTGCTGATGTTTATGAGGAATGGTATAAGATTAAGCATCCGGCACGGGAACTGCTGGCAAGCGCTGTGTATGGTTTAACGGAACTATATCGTGAACAAATCCGGGGGAAATCCTTGATCGCAAATCCAGGCTGTTATCCGACAGCGACTTTACTGGCACTGGTTCCCTTGCTGCGTAATAAATTGCTGCAAACAAACCATCTGGTCATTGATGCGAAGTCGGGTGTGTCCGGGGCGGGCCGCGGGGTCTCATTAGCCATGCACTATTCGGAGGTTAATGAAAACTTCAAGGCTTACGGAGTAGGCAATCATCGTCATACCCCGGAAATAGAACAAGAATTGTCTCGGGCTGCCGGGCTGCCGCTAACCGTGAATTTTACTCCTCATTTAGTTCCCATGACGCGGGGGATGCTGGTCACGATTTATGCTGCGGTCGAGCCGGGGGTCCGGGAGGAGGACTTGCGTACGTGCTGGCTGGAACAATATGAGCAAGAGGAATTCGTGCATGTTTTGCCGGTCGGGACTTGGCCGCAGACGAAGTTTGCCAGTGGAAGCAACAATGCCTTTTTACAATTAACTGTAGATCAGCGAAACGGCAATGTGATCATAGTGTCAACCATCGATAATTTGATGAAGGGCGCCGCCGGTCAGGCAGTGCAAAATATGAATCTGTTGATGGGGTATCCTGAGAACCAAGGAATTGCAGGAACTGCCCTTTGGCCGTGAGCGTTTTTGTTTTATACGATAGGGATTATGGGAAAAAGTGCAATTAAGGCGAGCGCTTACTCCTTTAAGGCGCGAGTTTACTACCTTGCGGTTTGCTGCTATGTTTTTCTATATAAGGAGAGAGTGAATAATGAGTTATGCGAAAGAAGCCTGGAAGCCGATTGATGGAGGGGTAGCTGCTCCAAAAGGGTTTTATGCAGTCGGCGTCCAAGCAGGAGTGAGATATGCAGGTAAATATGATGTTGCCTTGGTTTATTCGCAGCTTCAAGCCCAAGCTGCCGGTGTTTATACGCGAAATCTGGTCAAGGCACATCCTCTTTATTTAACGAAGCGTCATTTGCAGAATGGTTTGGCCCAAGCGATTGTGATTAATAGCGGGAATGCCAATGCTTGTGTGGGAGAAGTCGGCGATCAGGCTGCCTTGGCGATGGCTCAAGCGGCAGCAACGGCAATGGCTATACCGGCAGAGGATGTTCTCGTGGCCTCAACCGGCGTAATCGGAGTGGAGATGCCAATTGACAAAGTTTTAAATGGAATCCGGGCGGCAAGTACAGAGCTCCGCGACACTCTGGCCGCGCTCACCGCTGAGTCCTGCGGCACTTTGGCCGCGGCTGAGGTTGAGCCACAGAATGCTTCCGATGATGGCGCACATCGGGCAGCACTGGCGATTATGACAACCGATACTACCGTTAAAGAATATGCCTATGAACTTCCTTGTGCTCAAGGCGGCGTGATCCGTTTGGGGGGAATGGCGAAAGGTTCAGGCATGATTC
>CAYWSF010000207.1:0-3871 GCA_964460725.1 uncultured Desulfosporosinus sp. | reverse complement strand
CTTATCCCTGGGCGGCGGTATTATCGGCATTGTTTTGGGGATCGGCAGTGCGCAGCTGGTGGCGTATCTATTGAACTGGCCCCTTCTCTTATCGGGATGGGCGATTGCAGCGGCGGTTTCCTTCTCGCTCGCCGTGGGACTGTTCTTCGGTTTTTATCCGGCCTTGAAAGCTTCCAAACTCGAACCGATATTGGCCCTTCACTATGAATAAAGAGCAGCCGCCTTTCGGCAACTCTTTGGCGTAAAGATTCTTCAATACTGTTACCACCAGTTTGCTTCGCTTTACAATTGCTCCAAGGCCACCCCCATAATCTCATCCGCATAATCCGCCATAAACAAAGGGATATTGAGTAAATCATCATCAAGGTGCAGGTTCTTCAACGAAAACCGAACACGCAGCTTCACCTTATCTCCATACTTTTCCTTGTATTTTTTTAAGCTCCGGCTTTCCACATTGCTCTCCGATTTTACTTCCACTGGCAAAATATCGTTTTCTCTTTGAATCAGAAAGTCTACCTCATATCTTGGATTTTCAACAGTCCAATAGCGTGGCATAGCTTCAAACTGGTTTTGCAAGGCTTGCAGGATATAATTCTCACTTAAAGCCCCCTTAAACTCTACAAACAGTCTGTTTCCTTCGCCAAAAGCCGATGGTGCCAAGAGAGCCAATCTTCGTAACAATCCTACATCTACCATATACAGTTTGAAAGCAGATAAATCATCGTATGCAGAAATAGGAAGTCCTGGGGCACTGCTGCGATATATTTTATATGTCAGGTTAGCATCACAAAGCCACTGCAAGGCATCCTCATATTCTCGTGCCCTTGCACCCTCTTTAACAACCTTATAAATAAACTTTTTGTTTTCCCTGGCTAGTTGCGAGGGTATTGACTTCCATATCATCGATATCTTAGGAAAGTCTTTCGGGTCAGGGTGTTTGGCAAAATCACGCTCATATGCGCCTAAAATATTTGATAGAACTTGCTGCATAAGCTCTACATCTCTATCCTGTGTCCATGAGCGAACGGATTCAGGCATTCCCCCTGTTACAAAATACATTTTCAACTTTTCATACAATGGATTAAAAAAAGCTTCCGGGATTGGTTCAATCCTATCTATGCTTTCCATGTAATTAACAAAATTCCCGTCACCATTAGCCATTAAAAATTCGGAAAATGTCATAGGCATAATTTCTAAAAAGTCCACCTTGCCAACGGGGAAAGATGCGGGCTTAGACAGTGTTATACCCAAAAGGGATCCTGCACAGGCCACATGATAATGGGGGGTGTTCTCGCAGAAATATTTCAATGTGTTCAATGCATTTGGATATTCCTGAATTTCATCAAAAACAATGAGGGTTTCCTGCGGAGTATCCTGTTTTATGATTTCACCGCTGGCCATCATTAAGTTTTGCAAGATACGTTCCACATCCTTAGTGCTCTCAAAAAATTGTTTATATTCCGGGTGTTCATCAAAGTTGAAATAAGCAATGTTTCCATAGTGGCGTTTTGCAAATTCCTTGAGAAGCCAGGTCTTGCCGACTTGACGCACCCCTTTTAAAATAAGGGGTTTTCTATATTTGGAGTTTTTCCAGTCCCGTAGATTTTGCATAATCAGTCTTTCCATACCACTACCTCCTAGATAACACATAATTATACATATTTAAAGTGATCCAACCACATTATTATTATATTATGGCCAAATATTCAATGTCTGTCAATATGATCACATTATTATAATAAAGCAGCTGCATAAAATCACACTTTTGTTTAAAGCCGAATTGATAGGCTCTTTCTGCGTTTAGTCACTCAATAACGTTAATCTTCTGAAAAACAAAACCAGCTCCGATAAAAAAGGCAGGTTTTACTCACGTAAGTATCCTTGGACTTTGTATGGTATAATGAGTGCACTGCACTTTATACTGGCCGGCAGCATTCTTTAATGTCAGCCGCCGTCTTTTGTTCTGGGGGACACTTTATATGGCTATGGACGGCAGCCGGCCATTCATAGGTAAAAGGGAGAATTATTTATGATAGCATCGAAAAGCCAGACTTCACCTGAAGGACCACGTTTAGGTATTATGGGCGGAACTTTTGATCCGATTCATTATGGGCATTTGGTTGCTGCCGAAATGGCCCGCAGTGAATTTGGTCTCGGTAAAGTCTTATTTATCCCAGCCGGTAAACCACCGCATAAAGATCGCAGCGATATAACAGACGCAGAATTGCGTTTGGAGATGATTAAACTAGCTATTCAAGGTAATCCGGCATTTGCAGTTTCTACCCTCGAACTGGAGAGAAAAGGGAAATCTTATACGGTAGATACCCTACGCGATTTACATCGCACTTGGCCGGATCACAAACTATATTTCATCACGGGGTCAGATGCACTTTGTGAGATTTTTTCCTGGTATAAAGCCGAAGAAATTCTCATGCTGACTAATTTTATTGGGGCGGCACGGCCAGGGTTTGATGCAACAAATTTTCTCCTTCAACTCCAACAAGAGCACCCGGAGTTTCATGGGAGGATACATTACCTGGAAGTACCGGCTTTAGCCATCTCTTCGACTGATATTCGAGAGAGGGTTAAGACTGGACTGCCTATTCGTTACCTTTTACCGGAACCGGTTCGTCAGTATATCTTACAAAATAAGCTTTATACCGCAGCGGTAAATTCTGAAAGCTGAAAAAAGCTAAAAACTTATATGTCCATCATTAGTTCTCTTAAATTAGTAACTTATATTCGGGAACTTAGTTTTTTGATCTTAATCTGTTTGTATACTCTGCTTAAATTTGATTATACTAAAAACAATCAATCAATCAATCAACTCAAAGAGGTGACTTAAAATGGCAACAACGCTATACGTTGGAAATCTCCCATGGAATACAACAGCAGACGAACTCAGTGAATTCTTTGCCCCATATGGACGAGTTGTAAACAGTCGAATCATTACCGATCGTGAAACCGGCCGCTCGCGGGGATTTGGTTTTATCGAAGTTGAAGAAGCGGATGCAAATCGTATGACCGAAGAACTAAACGGCATGGATTTTGGCGGACGACCGTTAACGGTCAATGAGGCTAAATCGCGTCAAATGTAAGTCAAATGTAAGACAAATGTAAGACAAATGTAAGACAAATGTAAGACTTCGGAGAAAATTAAACAGCACCACCTTCCATTTTATGATTATGGAAAGTGGTGCTTGTTACATAGAATAATTACATGAAAAATATATGTAAAATAAACATGAAAAATATGCGATTGAGCTTGGATATTAATTGAACTTGGATATATATGAATTTAGCTTGGATATGAGATTTTAATGGGCCGAATACGATTCTAAAATTGTCGATTGCATAAAAAAAGCTGTCATCATATGTCATGTTATGGTAATATTAAAGTTAGTAAATCTTCCCTATCAGACAACAGCAGACAGGGAGATGTAATTATAACTGATTTTGAGGCCAGACAGGAAATAATTCAGTATAAAAGTGTAGGAAATCACTTTTATGTAAAGAATAATATAATAATACCAGAATTAGTGAGAAAATGAGGAGCAAGAGAAAGTTGGAATTACGGACTGAAGAGGTGTTAAATTTAGCCGCTCGCATCCTTTCAAAAGAACGTTTTAAACATACCTTAGGTGTTGCTGAATGCGCTGCAGAGATGGCAAAACACCATAGATTGGATCCGCTCAAAGCACGTTTTGCGGGTTTAGCACACGATTTGGCTAAAGAGGTTCCTCTAAAGGAGCAGTTAAGTCTTGCCCGCCGCTGGAATTTGCTTCTCTATCCCGAAGATGAACAGAATCCCACAGTTTTACATGGACCGCTGGCGGCATATTGGCTGGAGCATTACTATCAATTAAACGAT
>CAYWSF010000206.1:0-3880 GCA_964460725.1 uncultured Desulfosporosinus sp. | reverse complement strand
CCATTTCTTACTGCCTGATTCTTTATAGACTGTAAGTAAAGTTGTGGCGCAAGGCCAATGAAGTAAGGCAAATATCATAAAGTTTATCGCCGTAAGCAAGGTCCAACCGTTATTAACCAAGACCATGCGCAGTCCTTCTAAACTGGCAAAATCTTGGAGAGCGCCGGTTGAGAGATAACTCATTATGAGAATCGGCAGAACAATCTCATTTGCCGGCAGTCCTAGAATAAACGCCATCAGAATAAATCCATCCAGGCCGATTAAGTGCCCAAGGGGATTGAGCGCCAGAGCTACCGTGGAAAGAATACTTTGTTCGCCGATGTAAATATTCCCCAAAATCCAGATTACGGCACCGGCAGGAGCAGCGACGATCATCGCTCTTCTTAAAACAAATATGGTGCGATCGATGATGGAACGATAGATTACTGAGCCAAGCTGCGGCCGGCGATAAGGCGGTAATTCCAGGATAAGGGACGAGGGTTCACCCTTCAAAATTGTCACAGACAGGAGCCAGGAGACTAATAAAGTAGTCCCGACACCGAGCAAGATAATAAAAGTAATGACCAGGGCATTGATCAAGCCCGAATAGGATGCAATAGCATAGCCGATAAAAATTGTGGTAACAGCTATAAAGGTCGGAAATCTGCCGTTGCAGGGAACAAAAACGTTGGTCAAAATCGCGATTAAACGTTCACGGGGAGAATCAATAATTCGGCAGGAAGTAACCCCGGCAGCATTGCAGCCGAAACCCATACACATGGTCAGGCTCTGTTTGCCACAGGCTTTGGCTTTTTTGAAAATGTGGTCCAGGTTAAAGGCAATGCGCGGCAGATAGCCGGAATCTTCCAAAAGCGTAAACAGCGGAAAAAAGATCGCCATGGGCGGCAACATAACAGAGACCACCCAGGCTAATGTGCGATACATTCCCAGGACAAGCACCCCATGTATCCAAGCAGGAGCGCCGGCCCATTGAAACCAGAGAGTGAGTTGGTCTTGGAAAGCAAAGAGCCAGGTGGCGAGAAACGCAGAAGGAATGTTAGCGCCTTCGATCGTTATCCAGAAAACGATAACCAATAAGAGCAGCATAAGCGGATAGCCTAACCACTTGGAAGTAACCAGGTCATCCAGCCTTTGTTCAAGAAAAATACGTTTGTTATCTTTTTTGGAGAGAACATGCCTGGTAATCTGTTCCGCATTACCATAAATGTCGGCAACGATTTGATCGCTGAAAGAAGCGTGGTATGATTTTCGAACATCTTCAGCTTCATGCCAAACTTTGCTTAACCTATTGAGCGGCATCATAGCGCACATTTAGCCCCCTCCCAACTTGGAAGACTACCAAGATAACCGTTTAAACTATTCAGGAAACTGCTGTCTCCGTCCAATAATCTTAAGGCCAGCCAGCGAGAGGACAATACGTCATTAGTAAGAGAACCGACCAAGGGCAGCAAATGCTTTACGGCCTTTTCCACTTCAGGGGAATAGATGATTTGACGGGGCCTGGTCTGCAAAGAACCGGAAGCAACCAGCAGGATTTTTTCTTGCAGTTCCGTAAGTCCTTTTCCCTGGCGAGCAGCAGCAGCAACTACCGGGACACCTAATTCGCGCTCAAGAGAAGGCACATCAATCATGATATTTTTTTTCTTAGCCTCATCCATAAGATTTAAGCATATAATTACTTTTGAGGTGATTTCAAAAACTTGGAGAGCTAAGTTAAGATTTCTCTCCAGGCAAGTGGCGTCAAGGACAACCACTGTCACATCCGGGGAAGCGAAACAAATAAAGTCTCTCGCTATTTGTTCCTCCACAGTGTGGGCTAATAAGGAATAAGTACCAGGTAAGTCGATAAGTAAAAAGGGTTTTTGTCTATATTGGAAGCCTCCTTGGGCATTGTTTACTGTTTTACCCGGCCAATTACCTGTATGCTGATGCAGTCCGGTCAGAGCATTAAAAATTGTGCTCTTGCCAACGTTTGGATTTCCGGCTAAAGCAACGCCGAACTGCCCCTTGGCTAAGGAAATTCCGAAAAGCTCTTGCCATAACGTTCTTTTTTGTTCTTCTGACAGATTCATATGCATTCCTATCCTTTCTGCAAATTTCTTACCATGATTTGGGCAGCGTCTTCACTTCTCAAGGCAATGAGTGTTTCTCTGACCAGATAAGCGGTTGGGTCGCCGGAAGGACCGTGTCGGACACAACTAATCAACGTTCCGGGAACAATTCCCAAGTCAAGGATACGCCGCCGCAGTAGTCCGCTCAATCCTAAGGACACGATCTGACATACAGAACCGGGTGATAAGTTTGCTAAAGAATCGATTTGTTTTGTGTCCTTCATAATTATGTACCCCCTTTTGGCTGTGCAGGCCAGATTCACTTTACGGGTTAGCCTGGGCTAACTTTCGATGAAGTTAAGTTTGAATATGTTATGTTGAGGGGAACTTATTTGCTACCTATAGGCTTTTATTACCAAACAGTCACGAGGACGAACTGTAACAAGGGGACGGTTTTCTTGTTACGGTTCTTCTGCGATAATAGTTTTTTATTGCATTATGATTTATTTGATATAAAATAGTTTTTATAAATGAAAAGGGGAGTTTTATGTTAAAGGATTGTAAAGCTGGGGAACGGTTTGAAGGGATTGTCCTGGTCAATGAATGGAAGGAAATACGCTTTCGGCAAAAGCCCGGGGCGTATCTCTCCATGGCGTGCCAGGATTGCACTGGCATGATTCAAGGGAAAATGTGGAATTACGAGCCAAAGGTTTTGGAATGGCTTGAAAGTCAGGATATTTTTCGCATTAAAGGAATTGCTTCCGAATACCGGGGAACACTTGATCTAACGGTGGAAACCATCCGGATGATTCCCGAGGAGGATATTGATTTAGGCGACCTATTGCCAAGTTCACCGGTTTCTGCAGAGGAGCTGGAAATACGCTTACTATATCTTTTGGATAAGGTTAACCAACCGCAACTTAAAACTCTGCTGGAACGGATTTTAAATGATCCCATATGGGGTTCGGCTTATCGGCAAGCCCCTGCGGCCATGAAAATTCATCAAGCTTATTTGCGCGGGCTTTGGGAGCACAGTGTCAGTGTGGCTGAGATTGCCGAAGGAATCGCCAAACAATATCCGGAAATGGATGTTGATTTAATTATAACAGGCGCGCTTTTGCATGATATTGGTAAGGTCGCGGAGTATTCTTACTCCCGGGGAATTAAGATCACAACAGAAGGGCGGCTGCTGGGGCACATTGTCCTAGGGATCGAGTTTTTAACTAAGGAGATGGCGAAAATTCCGGACTTTCCGCGTGAGTTGGGTGCCAAGTTAATACATATTATCACCAGTCATCATGGGAAATACGAATGGCAATCTCCTAAAAGACCCAAATTAATGGAAGCCTTGGTGATTCACCATGCAGATGCCATGAATGCCGAACTTTTCCATTTTCTGCAAGCAAAAGCAAACCGCCCGGAGGATGAATGGTCTCCCTATATTCCCAGTATGGAGCGTTATCTTTATTTGAAGTAGCTAGGGAGAAACTCTTTGCTTTGCAGCTATTTTTTCACCATTTTAGAAGAATTGAAACTCTCTTGACAGAAAAGGAATACTTTAATATATTAAAGAGAGAAAGTAATCCTTTTCAAGGAGGTTAATTATGTCCAGCGATGAACGTTTGCGGAATCAGTCAACGGATGCATTATTTGAAGCTATATTATTGTTAAAAGACAAAGAAGAGTGTTATCGTTTCTTTGAGGATATTGCGACAATCGCTGAAATAAGGGACTTAGCCCAGCGTTTGGAAGTTGCCAAAATGCTGCAAGAGAATGAAACCTATACAGCTATTGGAGAGGTGACAGGTGCAAGTACTGCGACGATAAGC
>CAYWSF010000205.1:0-3882 GCA_964460725.1 uncultured Desulfosporosinus sp. | reverse complement strand
ACCATGCCGCTATTTCAGCCTTGGGAAAAGGTTTGTCGTTATTAAATATGGCCTTGGGGAAGCCCGGACTATTTGCCAGACCTAACGCCTGGTCATAGCTGATATGAAAGTATCTTCTCAGCTCCATAATATGCGAACAGCGCACGGTATTGTTACTCGCTTTACTACTCCTGTAAATTCCGTTTGCCGAAAGAGTGCAATTTTGTCCCTCATTTTTCTTTGTTTGCTTCTGTATTTCCAAAAACATAACCCCCTAAGAACGTTATTCTCTATATTAGGGCATATGTTTTATATGGGTTCAAGGGGAAAAATGTCGCATTTTACCAGTCCACTCTGTGACTCAGACACGGCGCGACCGCAAACTTGTTCTTGTTAATCTCCGGTAGCGCTGCACGTGGTGCACGACAAAAGTGATTTCAACAGTTGATAAGTTTTTTGGGTTATAATAAACTAGAAACAACAAATTTAGAATATAAAGGAGGAAATCAAATTGTTTAATCTGGTAAAGAACATTGAGCTTTCTAAAGCACTAAAGTTAGAAGAATTAATAAGCTACCAGCCTGGGCAGGTCGTTAGCAAGACTCTTGCTCAGACACCCACGGTAAGTGTAACATTGTTTTCTCTCGATGAAGGCGAGGGCATCAGTACTCATACCACTTCAGGAGACGCAATTGTTCAGGTTTTAGATGGAGAGGCAGAAATTACGATTGGCAATGATCTTGTAATTGTAAAAAGCGGTGAGATCGTTATTATGCCTTCCGGTATACCGCACGGATTAGAGGCCCGGAAGCGTTTTAAAATGCTTTTGACTGTTATAAAAGGATAATAGACACAATTTTTGTGAGAAACTCCTTCATAAAAAATTGTCTGCTACATTATTACATATTAAGCTGCCGGACATGGCGGCTTTTTTATTTGACATAATTACGCAAGATTCCGGAACCCCGTGCCAGAACATTAAGCAGTGGTTATCAGGTCGTACCAAATACTGCACCGGTAACCATCGGAATCAGCCAAATTATCCAGACTACAATACTGAATTTATGGAACTTGACTATTAAATCCTCATTCTTCTTAATTAAGACCAGAGTAGCCCAAAGAGCATGAAAGAGCATAATTATAATTGCAGCTAAACCAGTTATTCCGTGAAAGTTGAATTGCAGCATGCTGCCAACCATCAAACCCATGGCCCCTGTTCCTATCGTATCACTTACTAAGCCAGTATAAAACATTCCTACATGTCACCACTTAAGTCTGCCTTGAATTCGTTCACTCCACACCCCTATAGTGTAAATAATCAAGGCCAGATTAATAAATACTAGTCCAACCAGGCCATAGGTACTCATGCTTCGAAATCCTCCCTTGTTTACTTATGTTCATAACAATCTTGCCCTGGTAATGCTTTTTTCACCATATTTTTCTTTAACCAAATCAATGACCTTCGTTAGAGTCTCATTATCCTTTTGCTGCTCAGAAAATAAGGAAAGCTGATGTTCTGGTTTATCTGTCAGATTATTCAGAGTTATACCAATCAACCTGAGTGGCTGCTTTAGCGATATTTCGCTCAATATATTACAGGCTTCTTTATAAATCACGTCATCCAAATCTGTAGCTTGCGATAATGTATGCGAACGTGACACTGTACGAAAATCGTCATACCGGACTTTCAAGGTAATCGTTTTTCCTTTAATAGACTTCTTTCGTAATCTCCGACCAACATCAACGGCAAGCTTTAATAATTCAGTCTCCAATATATCCCGATCGGTTAGGTCCGTCGCAAAGGTGGTCTCACGACCAACAGATTTAACCATTCTATCGCTTTCTACCGGCCTATCATCAATTCCTCGAGACATTTGATAAAGCTGACTTCCGGAAACCCCAAATAACTGCTTCAAGTATCCCAACTCTAAGCAACGCAAATCTCCCACTGTTTTGACATTAATCTTATGCAACTGTTCAGCCGTTTTTTTGCCTACTCCCCAAATCCTTTCCACTGACAGAGGGTCAAGAAACTCCTGAACCATATCAGGCTGAACAATAACGAAACCATTGGGTTTCTGTAAGTCGGATGCGAGCTTAGCCAGAAACTTATTACCAGCCACACCAACTGAAGCCGTTAAGTTCAGTTCCTGCTTTATACGGTGTTTAATCGTAAAAGCAATTTTATCAACCGGGCCAAATAAGCTCGTAGACCCTGTAACGTCTAAAAATGCCTCATCCAATGACAGAGGCTCCACAAGGGGTGTATAAGTCATAAATACCTGTCTTATCTGAGACGACACTTCTTGATATTTACGCATGTTGACAGGCAAAAAGATCGCCTGAGGACAACGCCGATAAGCCTCTGCTAAGGGCATGGCCGAATGGATCCCGTACTTTCGCGCTTCATAAGAGGCAGCAGAAACTACGCCGCGACTGTTGGGTTTACCGCCTACCACTACCGGCTTAACAAGTAAAGCAGGATCGTCCCGTTGCTCGACAGAAGCGAAGAAAGCGTCCATATCAACATGTATTATTTTGCGCAAGTTCTTCCAAATATCCATATTACCATTATAACTATTTTCAATATTCGAATCCACTGATATGGTCAAATGGTCTCTCATCGCTATATCTCCATCAAGATTGGTGACGGTTGGTAGCGGTCTCCTCCCCATAAAGCCCCTATATAAGAATTTTATATAATTTTCTCCTTACGCGAAGTTATGTATATGACCATAACTGACCGTCACCATATTAGGTCCCTTGTAGCCGACGGAATTCCAGACGGTGCCGGTTCCCGTCTATCGATAATGCCAAAATGCAGGCCCGGTTCCTATCGTATCGCTTACGGTACGAATAAAATTTAGGATATCAATAGAGATATGTTCATCTACGGATAAGTCATTGAGTTCCCCTAGTATTATGTCTCCCCTTATTATAGCCTTTCTTTCACTTTGCATTTTCTGACAACTCCATTTCTTTTTAGCATTGGGTATCTTTACATTAACAGCGCTCGCTTATCCTCGCAAGGTAAGGGGCTCAGGATTAAAGAGCCCCACGGCATCCCTCTGCACATAGCGTAGCTTTTGCTTCCTCGGTCAATGTAATCACCGAGCATGATTAAGCGATCTTCTTTCAAGTTTGGATTCACCTTGTTCAGTAACTTTTCAAATTCGTCAAAGCAGCCATGAGTATCTCCAATTACATATGTTTTCATCTTATCTCCTCCTGTTGTTTTTGTTTTTCCTTGAATTAATTATCCCACAGCTCTTTGTCCGAAATAATGAAGCAATGCTTCATCAATTCAGATATACTGGCTGTAGAATATAAACCGGATAGGAGGAAAGCGATGACTGTAAATTATAAAGACATAACACTTCAGGAGTTAATCACTGAAGCCTTTACAAAAGGGATTGGGAAAGAAGCCTTTGGTAAAAATAAAAAGAGCCAGGAGAATTCAGCTAACAAACTGGCATCCTGGTTCTCAGATTACTATGGAGGCACGGAAGTATTGGATGTTCGGCTCACAATCCTGGATCAAACGGTCTCATTACTTAAAACATCAATCGATGAATTTATCGAAAATATCAAAGCCGGCTTAAGGCCTACCCCCATGATAAATTCCAAATCACCTTAAAAATAGAGCATCTAATTAAGCACCTTAACCATGGTTACGGTTTTATGATCGATCTGCAATTCTTTGATAATATCTAGGCCAGAGATCGTTACGATCGGCTGCTAAAAATCTTGAAATACCTTCATTCGGGCAGACATTCCAGAGAAGATTTAGCCGATGCATTCGCTATTAGTGAGCGAGCCTTAAGTGATGATCTAAATACTTTGCCGGATGGGTTTGAGTTTATGGGAACGACTATGCAAATCAACGAACTGGAACGCGGTTCA
>CAYWSF010000204.1:0-3890 GCA_964460725.1 uncultured Desulfosporosinus sp. | reverse complement strand
ACCAACACCGACACCGACACCGACACCAACACCGACACCGACACCGACACCGAATCCGACGCCGCCGCAAGTTCCAACTACTTCCCCTGACAGTCAATTATCTTTAACATCGGACGAACAACTAATTGTCAACTTGGTCAATCAGGAGCGCATTACTGCCGGACTCCAACCACTCCAAGTAAACTTTAAGCTAGTAAAAGTTGCGCGACTGAAGGCACAAGATATGGTAGTAAATAATTATTTTAGTCACACGTCTCCAACCTATGGCTCTCCTTTTGATATGATAAAAGCTGAAGGAGTCAGTTACAGATATGCAGGAGAGAACATTGCCGGAAATAGCACGGCATCCAGAGCAATGGCAGCATGGATGCAAAGTGAAGGACATCGTGCAAATATCTTAAATCCCAATTTTACTCATATCGGTGTGGGGGTTGCTTACCAAGCCAGCCCGTATAACATCTATGTGCAGGAATTCACGCAAGAAGGTTAAAGGCGTGCTTGTGTGAAACCTCTCCCGCTAATTCATTTTGTATCAGGTTTTTATAATACAGGGCTTTTGAAGTTTGCGCAGCGAATCTCAAAAGCTCTGTATTTATATACAATTATTAAGTCTTAGGGCGATTAGGAGGTGTTCGAATGCCGAATATTATCATTGGATCTACGGTGAATCTAAGGTTAAGATGGTTGTAATTGAACGAAGTTGCCTAAAAATGGTTTTACATTATTATATTGGAACCGTTAATGGTAATTATGATAACGAATTTGCTATAATGTATACGGATGAAAAAATAGAGAGGAGCGAAAATTTTGGATACAATTAAAAAGGCAGCGGAGTTATTATTGAAATCCAAAAAAACAATTGTATTGACGGGAGCAGGCATGTCCACGGAAAGCGGGATACCGGATTTCCGTTCCGGTAAAGGCATATATTCAGAAATACCGGAAGAAGTCTTCTCCTTGTCCTATTTTTATCGTAACCCCCAGAAATTTTATGATTGTGTTTTAAAGTACTTATACTTGCCTGATATTAAGTCCAATATTGGGCACATCATACTTGCGGAGTGGGAAGATAAAGGATTAGTTCATTACGTTATTACGCAAAACGTAGACTCACTACATTTTGATGCCGGGAGCAAAAAGGTTATCGAAATCCATGGAACCGGTAAAACGGCAACCTGTGTTAGATGCAAGAAGCAATATGTTTTTGCCGACCTTGTTAAAAAAGGCGGAGAGTTTTACTATTGCGATTGCCTGGATAAACATGCAGATAATCTGATTAAACGGGACACGGTTTTATTTGGAGAGGATGTCCCCAAATATGGAGAGGCTTTTAAATTAATCCAAAAAGCGGAATTGATTTTTGTTTTAGGAACATCTCTCACAGTATATCCTGTAGCTGGGTTAATTGAATATGCAAGTCCAAATGCCAAAATCGTGATTATTAACAAAACTCCTACCGGTTATGATAATTCGCAGCAGGTCATTGCAATCCATGAATCGATTGGGGATACATTACGGGCGATTAATGAATGCATTTTGAATAAATGATAAATGAAAAATGATAAGAGTTAAGAGGCAAGAGCTAGACGGGTTATGCTGAGTGCTTAAGAATTATATGATATATCAAAGCTATTCATCAACTGAATCAGTTTTTGTCAAAGCACCATGCCGTATTTCATATACCAGTATTTTTAGGTTTTTAAAACAACGCTTCCCTTTTTGTAGATAACTTTTACCGGTGTCAACAGTTACCTTGGTTTTGCCTTCGAGATTTTGCCAGGTACTTTGTGCTTGGTGTTTAATATCATCAGCTTTGTTTCCAATTTTGTTGATTTGTTCGTTAAGATCCTGGCGCATTTCTTTTCCGCTCTTAGGAGCGAGTAATAAGCCTGTCACTGCGCCGGCCAGACCACCAAACACAGTCGCCTTAATAACCTTACCTTTTTGGTTCTTTTGAACTTTTGCCATTTTTGGCCTCCTCCTTTAACAGTCGGTTTCCTTGGTCATGGAATAATCCCATATAAATATGCTTATGTCCGTTATTTGACCGCTCACAAGACTCGGAACCGGATAGCGATAGCTTGCTATCGGATTATCTGTTTTAAGATTCTCATTATTATATGTTTTCCGCCGAGAAATGCCCCTGGCATTCTGCGATGGTTGTTACAATAGTGCCGCGTTATTTCACAAGGAACGATCCCATAGATAAAAGCAAAAAGATAAAAAAGGTCCTCTTTTGCAATAATGAGAAGTGCTTTTCAGCACAATCTTGTTATGCAAAAGAGGACCTTTTCTTAAGCACGCACTGTCTATTCTGTCAGGATGTGACCCGGTTGCATGTTTTGTGGGATCACTGTGGGCGCGGCGCCTTTCCGGAATTTGTTTTTTAAGATTAAGTTATTGACAGTAATGTTTAATGAAATTATGTTAAAATCAGTGTATTTTTCAATGTTTTCTTTTAATTTTCGTTGTACATTTTGTATGTAGGGGAAAATCTTAACACCATATGTCAGGTCTATCTGCATAGATAATATAAGATTGCCGTTCTCAAAATTAATTTTAATGCTATTGATCTTTTCTATCTCTTTATAATCCTGAAGGGTTCCTCTAACCAGATCTTCAATAGCTCGATTCGTTATGGTAATTCTGCCAAGATAAGAAAAGGGAGGTCTAATAACAGTCTGTTCGACCATTGTTTGTTTTTGT
Source organism: uncultured Desulfosporosinus sp. (assembly GCA_964460725.1). Classification (GTDB taxonomy): domain Bacteria; phylum Bacillota; class Desulfitobacteriia; order Desulfitobacteriales; family Desulfitobacteriaceae; genus Desulfosporosinus. The sequence goes on along the minus strand of CAYWSF010000204.1, from coordinate 1,184 downwards.
GTTTTATAGTGTCTTTTTAGGAAAGTATGGATCGATTCGATCAGGGTATTCGGGAATGTTCTGCTTACTTCGATGGTTGGAGCAGGGATAATATGTTTACCCAATTGCTTTCTAAAATAATTGGCGGTTCTTATTTGATTGATATCCAGAATATCTGAGATATTTATATATTTCGATATAGCATCCAAATCCAAACGATTAGCTATGCGTTCAACCATTTTATTTGAAGTTCCTAAAATCAATATAACTTTAGGGTTGATCTGGTCAATGGTTTTTTTTGCGTCATTATGATGACGCTCATCCATGAAGAGTGCTGTTTTAAAAGCCCCAATTTTTGTAGGTTGTAATTTAGACGATGTACCCCCTGCAATACGGCCGCTTAATGTTATTAATAAACCATCATCTATGATAATATCCGCGTTCAGGTCATGTGCAAGTTCCATGGCATGATGACTTTTCCCGGTACCACTCGGCCCAACAAAAGCAAAAACTTTTTGCATAAATTCATCCCTCGTATAATAAAATTTGCAGACGGTTTCAAAGTGTGTCTGCTTAGTCACTCGTTGGCTATCAGCAGGCTATGAGATAACTTTATAATAAAATCAAAGGTTTCACACCATTATAGTTAAAGTAGTAGCGGTCTTCAAGTTTATCCATTTATTGTATCATTGCATTACTCAAAAAGACCACTAGTGAACTCCTTCTACTAAAGTTGAACACCGAGTCTTCGGTGGGGGACTCACCGAAGCATAATAAAGTATACCGCCCCCACTTGTAGAAGTGTGAATACTATTCCATCCCTCATTCAAAAATCCGATTCATCCGAAACAATAAACCGGAACAATAAATCTATAAAAGAAAAACAAAAATCCATCCGACCACCAAAATCCTATTAAATACGACAGGATAAACCAAACTTAGCTGCAGGAAAAAGAAGGAATTAAGTGAAATTAATAAACCGTAGTGTTTAATTAATTGAGGGGTTAGCAGCAGTTAGAAGTGACGACGTATAATACCTGAACGATGAATGCTTGACGATGCATGCTTAACGATGAATAAACATTCAGGTAAAGAAAAAAAGAGGGGAGTCAGCTGCGAATGGAACGTAAACTGCGCTATGTTTGGTGGTTTGTGCTCATAGCACTTGTGATTCTGGCAATTTGGAAACTCTTTTTACCCCATGG
>CAYWSF010000203.1:1977-3905 GCA_964460725.1 uncultured Desulfosporosinus sp. | reverse complement strand
CGATATAATACTGTTCTTGACATACTCTGTAATATAGTTTAAAATTGCCTGTAAAGTAAAAATACTTTACAGGGGGTTGGGATGGAAAAGCTTGCCGAAATAGCGCTCTTAGCTGATTTCTATGGCCCACTTCTGACAGAAAGGCAGCGCCATATTTGGGATCTTTATTACCATCAGGATCTTTCTTTGACTGAAATTGCCGAGGTTGAGCAGATCAGCCGTCAAGCGATTCATGATTTAATAAAACGAACAGAACGGATTTTTGCCGATTACGAGGAGAAGTTAGGGCTCGTCCGGCGATTCTGGGCGGAACGTGAAAAATTAATAAAGATAAAAACCTTATTACAAGGATTAAATAAGCAAGATTTTACTAACTCATCAGGGTGGGAGTGCTGCCAACAAATAAGCTCGATGATTGATGAAGTTTATGTTGATATTTCGGAATCCGGGACTGGTGTTAAGGGAAAAACGGCGGATTAAGGCGAAAGAGAGGACAGATATGTTTCAAGGACTGAGTGAAAAACTCCAAGAAACATTTAAACGGCTCAAAGGAAAGGGCAAGTTAAAGGAAGAAGATGTCAATGAAGCTATGCGCGAGGTGCGCATTGCTTTGTTGGAGGCGGATGTTAACTTCAAAGTTGTCAAGGACTTTGTAGCCAAGGTTAAGGAACGTTCAATCGGCCAGGAAGTCTTGGAATCCCTTTCACCCGCGCAATTCGTCATTAAGATTGTGCATGAAGAAATGATTGAACTTTTGGGTGGCACAACAGGTAAAATTTTAATTTCCCCTAAACCACCCACTGTAATTATGTTGATTGGCCTTCAAGGGGCCGGGAAAACGACCCATGCGGCAAAGTTAGCCAACATGCTGAAAAAACAAGGGAAGCATCCTTTGCTGGTGGCATGTGATGTCTATCGTCCGGCAGCCATAAAACAATTGCAGGTCTTAGGTGATCAACTGCAAGTACCGGTGTTTTCTATGGGTCAAGCGCCACCGGTGGATATTGCCAAGGCGAGCATGAAGCATGCTGATGCAAACGGGCAAGATGTGGTTATTATCGATACGGCCGGACGTTTACATATCAATGAAGAGTTGATGACAGAACTTGAGAATATTAAAACCGCCGTGAAACCCCATGAGATTTTATTAGTGGTAGATGCCATGACGGGTCAAGATGCAGTTAATGCTGCAGATGCGTTTCACGGACAACTGGATATTGATGGCGTTATTCTGACCAAGCTGGATGGGGATACCCGTGGCGGCGCGGCACTTTCTATTAAGGCAGTGACCGGGTGTACCATAAAGTTTGCCGGTACAGGCGAAAAAGTGGACGCCTTGGAACCCTTTCACCCGGACCGGATGGCTTCTCGAATTTTAGGGATGGGTGACGTGCTAAGCTTGATCGAGAAAGCGCAAGAATCCTTCGATCAGAAACAAGCACAAGAAATGGAACAGAAGCTGCGCAAACAGGAATTTACGCTCGATGATTTTTTGGATCAAATGCAGCAAATGAAAAAGATGGGCTCGCTTTCTTCAATTATGCAAATGTTACCTGGTAGTTTGGGTAAACAATTTAAGGATGTTAAAGTTGATGAAAAAGATACTTTTCGTGTTGAGGCGATCATACGTTCCATGACAATGGAAGAACGCCAAAAACCATCCATTATTAAGGATTCTCGTAAAAGAAGGATCGCGAAAGGAAGCGGCACCTCGGTTCAGGATGTTGGACGTCTCCTAAAACAGTTTGAACAAACCCAAAAAATGATCAAGCAATTTGCCGGCTCGGGCAGCATGGGGATGCTTGGGAATACTATTAAAAAGGGTAAAAAAAGCAAAAAAGGCAAAAGGCGGGGTTTCTTCTGAGGAGTTGTATAACATTTGTTAATTCATTTGGAAACCTTTGATCTATTAAAGGAGGTGAAAACAT
>CAYWSF010000203.1:0-1967 GCA_964460725.1 uncultured Desulfosporosinus sp. | reverse complement strand
TGCTGACTCCAGAGCTCCCCGGGACGGACGTTTCATCGAACAGATTGGATATTACGATCCCACAAAGAGCCCTGTAGTTTTGAATATTGACGAAGAAAAGGCTTTAAAATGGCTGTCCACAGGAGCTCAACCGTCAAGTACCGCCAAGTCTTTGCTGAACCAGGCCGGCATCTTAGCTAAATTCCACGAGTCCAAGAACTAGTGTAAGTGAGAGGGGGGGTTCCTGTGAAGGAACTTGTAGAAATCCTCGCGAAAGCGCTTGTCGATAATTCTGACCAAGTTTCTGTTACGCAGTCCGAGACAGATAAAAGTATTCATTTGCAGCTGACTGTTGCGCCTGAAGATATGGGCAAAGTGATTGGAAAACAGGGAAGGATAGCAAATGCTATTCGTACGCTGGTCAAAGCGGCAGCCGTTAAAGACGGACGCCGGGTTCACGTGGACATTGATCAATAACGTTGAGATAGGGCCTTGTGTCCTCCTCAACGTTTAAAACTATCTGCAGTGCGGCTTAGGAGGCATAAAGGTATGGTTGACGTGCTGATCGGAGAGGTGTTGCGTCCTCAAGGGCTTAGCGGTGAATTAAAGGTTTACCCGCTAACAACCGATCCGGAGCGATTTTCAAAATTACATAGTGTCATCTTGCAGTCTGGGGAGATAGTGAAAAGTTTTAAGATTATTGCGGCCAGAGTACAAATGAATTTTGTTTTTCTTACTTTTGAGGGAATTGAGAGTAAGGACCAAGCTGAAAGGTATCGCGGGTGGAAGGTTCTGATTGACCGTTCAGAAGTTCCTCCTTTGCAGGAGGGTTGGTATTATTTTGAGCTAGAAGGGATACAAGTTTATGAGGCGGATGTTTTGTTAGGTACTTTGTCTCAAATCCTGGAAACCGGTTCAAATGATGTTTATGTGGTCAAGGGGTCTAAAGGTGAAATATGTGTTCCGGCACTTAAAAGTGTTGTCCTGCACGTGGATGTCGAGGGGCGGCGTATGGATGTCAAACTTCCTCCGGGGTTGTTGGAGAGTTAAATATGGGATGATACTTTTTGCTATTTAAAACAAAAAAAATGTCCTGTCTTGCGGCAGACTGATTGTAGAAAACGAAAGCGCAAGACCGTGCATGGGAGGAACTCCATGGCAGACGTATATTTAGCTTTAATCCATGCCCCTGTGTATAATAAGAATAGAGAGACGGTAGCAACCTCCATTACCAACTTAGATCTCCATGATATTGCGCGGTGCGCTACAACTTACGGTCTCAAACGATATTATGTGGTTCATCCTGCTGAGGCGCAACGTCAATTGGCTAAACGCATACTTTCTTTTTGGCAGGATGGCTACGGAGCGATTTACAATCCTGATCGTCAAGAGGCGTTTGCAAGAGTAAAAATCGTGGAGAATTTAAGTGAAGTATATGCAGAAATTGAAGCAGAACAAGGAACAGCACCTGTTAAAGTAGCTACGGATGCAGGCAAATATGCAAATACGGTTACTTATGCACAGCTGCGTGAGAGTATAGAAACTAGACATGAGCCGATACTCTTAATGTTTGGCACCGGTTGGGGACTGCTAAAAAAAGATGTTGAACAGATGGATCAAATTTTGGAACCAATCTTCGGGCCTACGGATTATAATCACTTGTCCGTGCGTTCGGCAGCAGCGATTATTTTAGACCGCCTGCGCGGACACTGAAAAAATATTTGTCTGGAAAGTTGTTGCTTTGTTAATATTGTGTTAAAATGTGATAGTTTAGATTAGGTGGTCCGCTCGCTGAAAATCAGTGTATGAACATCTAGACAAAGGAAGGAGGGAATTTTGATAATGGATTATATTCGTATGATTGATGAAGAACAAATGAAAAAGGATCTTCCTGACTTCCGTCCAGGGGATACCGTACGTATACATGTGCGTATTGTTGAGGGAACCCGTGAACGTGTTCAAATTTTTGAAGGGCTTGTCATCGCTAT
>CAYWSF010000202.1:0-3946 GCA_964460725.1 uncultured Desulfosporosinus sp. | reverse complement strand
CTTCTTGATAGAATATAGTAGTTTTGTTATACTTATGCTGAGTTGTTTGTCATATGGCAGTATAGTTTCACATTGCGAAGGGCATACTAAAAAGTTTGTTCGTGACGCCTTGCTGCGTCAAGCAAATGCTCAAATGCCCATGTAATGAATTAATCAGTTCTTTCAAAACGGAGGTTTACATGAGCAGGAGAAGGAAAAGAAGAAAAAATCGCACTTTTAAATATAAGATGCTTCTAGCCTTTATTTGCTATAATCTCATGTTTGCGTCAATCCTTTGTCCCTTTGTTCTATTCTGGGGACCATTCGAATCTCTCAAGGCAATGGCGGTTGGCACAGTTGCTACATCGCGCCATCCCCAAGTTGTGCAGTTCTTTTTGCCCCAAGCAGAAATTGATCGGATTATGAACCTTAATAACGATCAAGTAATAAACAACTCGCAAGGGATCGATCGCACAAATACAATTTCAGATTCAAGTATGGGAATCACGATTGAAGATATTAAAGGTGCAAGCTTCAAGGGTAAAGTGATGTTAATAGAAGATCCAAAACGAATCAAATTATCTGTCACTAAACAACTAGGCGTTACCGGAGAACGCGTCACCGATTTGGTCAAAAACGTGGGAGCTATTGCCGGAATAAATGCCGGTGGGTTCTATGACCCGGACGGCAAAGGAAATGGTGCGTTCCCAGATGGTTTAACCATACATAACGGAATATTGGTTCACAATAACATCGAAGACAGGGCTGCTAACATTGTCGGTTTTGATGATGAAGGTAAATTGGTCCTCGGTAAAATGACCGCTAAAGAATTAATAGAACAAAACATCGGTGAAGCAATTACTTTTGAACCTAATCTTATTGTCGAAGGTAAACCGATGATTAAAGGAGATGGGGGTTGGGGGATTGCCCCCCGGACAGGTATTGGACAAAGGGCAGATGGGACCGTAATTTTTGTCGTCATTGACGGACGACAGCCCACGTGGAGTATGGGGGCAAACTTACGAGACCTTATGCACGTTTTCCAGGATTACGGTGCGGTGAACGCTGTTAATCTGGACGGTGGTTCCTCCTCTGAGCTCGTCTATAACGGTAAAGTTATGAATCGCCTCTGGAATATTTTTGGCGAACGCTATATTCCAACGGCTTTTGTTGTTATGCCTTAACAACTATTTAGCTAGTTATAAAAAAGGAGCAATCAAACATGAGGATACTACGCATCATACTTGTGTGGACTTTATTTTCGATATGTATACAGGCAGGAGCGTACTTTTTTTTAGATCAAAAAGTCCAGGCAGTTATGTCACCGTCAGTAAATGAAGAGACCATTGTTAAACTTAAGGCAATTATCCCCGGCACTAACTTTAAAAATGTTCAAACCTCTTATGCCAATGACTATTTAGCCTATATGGAGAATGGAACATTCAAAGTTTTCAACCTTGTACAAGGTAAACAAGTTTTTGAAAAAGAACTGTCTTCACCTAAAGATAAAACATCAGGGGTTCTTGCCTACCAATGGCTGCCAGACAGAAATACAATAATCTATTTTTATGCAAATAAAAATATCTATAAAAATCAACGAATTATAGAATTATATTCACTGGAATTACCGGAAAGCAGCGATGATACCCCACCGGATGATCGTTTTAATAAAACAATTGACAATATGCTCCAGGGCGGAAAAATTGAAGCGGTGGTTTTCTCTACTTCTTCTAATCTAATTTTCCTCACAGTGAAAAACAATTCCACTCAACAACTAATGGAAATAGATGTCATGAAACACGTGCGTACCCTGAATAAATCCCGAGAGACCATTGATCATATGGCTGCCTCAGATCGCTATGGGACACTTTATATTAACAGCAAAATTGACAAAACCCATCAAGTTGTCGCCATAAGCGGTACTAAGCGCTGGATCATTTCTAAAAAATCAAACGATCGGATCTTGGGAGTCAAAGATGGAATAGTCTATATTGGTGAAGTCGTAGACGACAAACTCGTAAAAATTAAAACTACTACAGACCACTCTGATTTAATAGATAAACCTGATATAATTACTGAATGGGAAGGCTTAATTCCCATCGAGGATGCTCATCTACTCATCGGCTCTAAAGGCCAAGTTGTAATCTATGATAATCAAATTGCATATGTAATATCCGATGGACAAATGCAAGAAATCGAGTTCGAGTTTGAGGTGGGAGAAAATTATGTCTCTCACGAAAACTATGTATATCCCGCAAATTATATCTCTCAAGATGGCACTGCGCATATCCAATTAAATGAAGAGGGAACTTATACTCTTGTGGAATTGCAACCACTCAAGTTTAAAGACTAAATTCCACTTGAATTAATAAACATAAAACCATTAAAAAGGGATAGGATTTGTAAAAGACTATAAATCCTATCCCTTAATATTTACTTTTTTATGCTTTGCCGGCATCATGCTACGATACTTGCTTGCTCGAACTTATCCAATGTTCCCTTATGCTCCGCTAATGGTTGCTTAGGCAGCGATATGATAATAGCTACTTTTATGGTCATTTGTGCGGGAAGGGCTTGGAGGGCTTGATACTAGGTTTTTATGGCATCTGCCCAATTCGCCAATCTTCCACGGAAATTCTTTGTTAAGGTTACAATTTTACAATATTCTTGATCCTTATAGTGTTCCATATAGGGAACAAAACCGCTCTTTGAAGCAGGAATATCAACTTGTCCGGAATGTCCGATACATATGACATTGCATGAATCATGAATTCGTGTAAATATCTTGCGTAATTCCATGACCGTAAAATTCTGGCATTCATCGATAATAATGGTCGCATCTTTGAGATTAGTTCCTCTAAGGAATACCGGACTTATGGGGTAACACCAAATATTATCCATCACACGTTTTACAGAAACCTTTCTCCGCATGGCCTCATTTGCCAATACCTCTTCATTGTACACACACTGAACAGGGTTCTCATTGATCTCTAAAAGAGCATCTATCAGGGGTTGATGATAAATACTTTCCTTCTCAGACTGGGTACCTGGTCGAAAACCCATTGAGTTCTCCTGAACGGGATTAAAAATGTAGGTTAGCGGTTTTTTCAATATCTTTGCACAGGCCACGGCAAGCGTGGTTTTTCCAGTACCTGCGATTGAATTTACCATCACCAATTGATAATCAAATATTGCGTCCACATATTCCCGTTGTTCAGCCGTCAACTTTGGTGCAAATCCAAACAATAAATTATTCTCAGGCAGCGGCATAATATCACCTTAGCTTTGTAGTATTATTTTTCGAAAACCTTCACTTCATTAAATCCATACGCGCACATTCTAATATTCTATTTATTATAACATTTTTCGCAGCAATCGGGCTTTATATTTAAGCCCTTTTTAATTTACTTTGAAGGTACGGAATAAAGGTTGGTAGTACAGATATAAAAATGATTGCTATTATTACGAAAGTAAAATTATTTCGAACTGCTGGAATATTCCCAAAATAATATCCGGCACACATAAAAAACGTAGCCCAGACCGTGCCACCGGATATGTTAAATAAGAAAAACCTACTCAAATTCATTTTGCCGATTCCCGCTACAAAAGGGGCAAAAGTACGAATTATTGGTATAAATCTGGCTAAAAATACCGTTTTGCCACCATGCCGGTCATAAAAATCTTGGGTTTTAAGAAGGTATTCCTTTTTAATCAAGCGTGAATTCATGTCCAATATCTTTTTTCCAATCAGTCTCCCGATAAAGTAGTTTACGGCGTCCCCGAGAATTGCCGCAAAAATTAACAAAACCAAGACAAAGTTAAAATTCAAGGCTCCTGCTGCTCCCAAGGTCCCAACCACAAAAAGTAAAGAGTCCCCGGGAAGGAAAGGTGTAACCACAAGGCCGGTTTCACAAAAAATAATCGTAAAAAGAATTAAATACGTCCAAGTTCCGTAGTTTTGAATAAT
>CAYWSF010000201.1:0-3964 GCA_964460725.1 uncultured Desulfosporosinus sp. | reverse complement strand
AAAATTTGCTCTTGATCAAAGGTGCTGTCCCAGGAGCGAAAAAATCATTGCTCATTCTGAAGCCTTCTGTCAAGGCGAAGTAACCACTGAGAAAGGAGGAATAAGCAATGCCAAAAGTTCAAGTTTTAAATATGCAAGGCGCAGAAGTTGGCGAGATTGAACTGAGTGAAAACATATTTGGAATTACCCCGAATATGCCTGTTCTTCACTCGGCAGTGGTATCACAACTAGCCGCCGCAAGGCAAGGCACACAGTCTGCTTTGTTACGCTCAGAAGTGCGCGGTGGCGGCCGTAAGCCATATCGCCAAAAAGGAACAGGCCGTGCCCGTGCCGGAAGTGCAAATTCCCCATTGTGGAGGGGCGGCGGCGTAGCTTTCGCACCAAAACCGCGTAAGTATGGCTTCAAATTACCGAAAAAAGTGCGCCGTTTGGCTTTATACTCCGCACTTTCATCGAAGGTTATGGAGCAGCAGCTGATTGTGCTTGAAGAATTGAGTATGGTTGAAGCAAAAACACGTGAAATAGTGAAAGTGCTTCTTGCGCTTCAAATAGACAAGAAAGCAATGATCGTAATGGATGATCTGGATGAGGTGGTACAACGCTGTGCTCGTAACATTGAGGGCGTTAAAGCCACGGATGTTACAGGAATGAACGTAATGGACATACTGAACCATGATATTCTTGTAATGACCAAAGCTGCGGTAATGAAAACAGAGGAGGTGTTAGCGTAATGCGCGACGCACGTGATGTTCTCAAAGGTCCGGTAATTTCCGAGAAGTCTGTTGGACTGGTTGAGGATAACAAATACTCCTTCTGGGTAGATCCTGCTGCCAACAAGATCGAAATTAAAGCTGCAGTAGAAAAGATATTTAAAGTATCGGTTGTCGAACTCCATACCATGAATATCAAAGGCAAAAAGAAACGGGTTGGCAGGTATGTAGGCAGAACACCAGACCGTAAAAAAGCGATTGCTACGCTTAAAGCCGGAGATAAGATTGAAAACTTCGCAGGCCTGTAAACAGTTTGCAGTAAAGGAGGACTTAGAAAACCGATGGCTATAAAAATTTACAAACCTACCTCAGCAAGTCGGCGTAACATGTCAGTGTCGACTTTTGAAGAGCTCACCTGCTCAGAACCTGAGCGTTCTTTACTAAAGCCTTTGAAGGTCAATGCCGGCCGTAATAATCACGGACGGATCAGCGTACGGCACAGAGGCAGCAGACATAAGCGCATGTTCCGGATTATTGATTTCAAGCGGATTAGGGATGGGATCCCAGCTCGTGTAGCCAGTATAGAGTATGATCCGAATCGCTCGGCTAATATCGCCTTACTGTTCTATCAAGATGGACGTAAGACTTATATTTTGGCTCCGAACGGCTTAAAAGTTAATCAGATAGTTTCTTCCGGTCCGGATGAAGACATTAAGGTTGGCAATACTTTGCCATTGAAGAATATTCCAGTGGGTACTTTGGTGCACAACATTGAGATGAAGCCCGGTAAGGGAGCTCAATTGGTTCGTTCAGCCGGTGGCTCAGCTCAACTAATGGCCAAAGAAGGGTCTTATGCAACGCTGCGGCTTCCTTCCGGGGAAATGCGTATGCTGCGTGTGGAGTGTCGGGCAACTATCGGGCAGGTTGGAAATATCGATCACGAGAACATTAAAATCGGTAAAGCCGGAAGATCACGTTGGTTAGGCAAACGCCCGACAGTACGTGGTGCGGTAATGAACCCGGTTGATCACCCCCATGGCGGGGGTGAAGGGCGTAACCCGATCGGTCGCAATCCATGTACACCATGGGGAAAACCGGCCCTGGGAGCAAAAACCCGCAAGAAAAAGAAGTTGTCGAATCGCTTAATTGTGAAACGGCGGACTAAGTAGTCAAAAGGAGGCCAATAAATGGGCAGATCTCTGAAAAAAGGACCTTACGCCGAACCTCGTTTGCTCAAGCGCGTGGAAGCGATGAACGATACCGGGGAAAAACGTGTTATAAAAACGTGGTCCAGACGCTCAACAATATTCCCGGCAATGGTCGGTCTGACCATTGCGGTTCATGATGGAAGAAAACATGTCCCAATTTATATTACTGAAGATATGGTAGGGCATAAACTCGGTGAGTTTTCCCCAACCCGCACCTATAAGGGCCATGCTGGAAGCGAAAAATCCAGTGGTTTACGTTAATTCGAGAGGGGGCTAAGGGCACATGCAAGCTAAAGCAGTGGCAAAATATGTACGGATCTCTCCTCGTAAGGTGCGTCAGGTTGTTAATGTGATCCGTGGCAAAAAGATCAACGATGCATTCGCAATTCTAAACTTTATACCGAACGGCTCCAGAGACGATGTGGCGAAAGTGTTGAAATCGGCAGTCGCCAATGCAGAGCATAACTATGATATGAATGTTAACGACCTGGTAATTACGGAAATTTTTGTGGATCAGGGACCGACGATCAAACGCATCAAACCTCGCGCTATGGGGCGTGCGGATCAGATCCGGAAAAGGACCAGTCACATTACTGTGGTCGTTGGTGAGAAGGAGGAGGACTAAAAGGTGGGTCAAAAGGTTAATCCCAAAGGCCTCCGCATCGGAGTTATCCGGGACTGGGAAAGCCGATGGTACGCAGATAGGAATTACAAGGAACTTCTTCACGAAGACTTGAAGCTCAGAGCATTTATTAAAAACAAGCTTAAACAAGCCGGCTGCCCAAAAGTGGAAATTGAACGCGCAGCCAGTCGGATTAAAGTGTCGATTCATGCCGCTAAACCGGGAATTGTAATCGGTCGGGGCGGTGCAGAAGTGGAGAATTTGCGTAAGCAGCTTGAAGCAATGACGGGTAAGCAAGTGGCAGTCAATATTATTGAAATTAAAAAGCCGGAAACGGATGCTGCTTTGGTAGCAGAAAACGTTGCTCAACAATTGGAAAAACGGGCATCTTTCCGGCGTGCAATGAAGCAAACCGTCGGCCGAACAATGCGGATGGGAGCACAAGGCATAAAAATTCAATGCAGCGGTCGTTTGGCGGGAGCCGAAATTGCCCGCACCGAATGGTATCATGAAGGAAAAGTACCCCTGCATACTTTACGTGCCGACATTGACTATGGCTTTGCGGAAGCCAATACAACCTATGGCAAAATTGGCATCAAAGTTTGGATTTATAAAGGTGAGGTTCTTCCTGCCAAGAAGGCCGTCGCTCAGGTGGAAGGAGGAAACTAAATGTTAGTCCCATCCAGAGTGAAACATCGAAAACAACATCGCGGTCGGATGTCCGGTAAGGCATCACGCGGCAACACTGTTAGTTTTGGTGAATATGGCTTAATGGCCATGGAAAGTGGTTGGATTACAAACCGCCAAATTGAGGCCGCTCGTATTGCGATGACTCGCTTTATCAAACGTGGAGGTCAAGTTTGGATTAAAATATTCCCGGATAAGCCGGTTACGGCTAAACCGGCAGAAACCCGTATGGGCAGTGGTAAAGGAGCACCGGAATACTGGGTTGCTGTTGTTAAACCCGGTCGTGTGATGTTCGAACTGAACGGTGTACCGGAGGAACAAGCACGTGAGGCCATGCGCCTGGCAATGCACAAGCTCTCGATCAAGAGCAAGTTCGTCACTCGTGCAGATCTAGAAGGGGGCGGCGCAAGTGAAAGCTAAGGATTTCCGGGATATGACTAATGACGAAGTTTTAAAGGAAATCGATGACTATAAAACAGAATTGTTTAATTTGCGTTTTCAACTGGCCACGAAACAACTGGATAATCCGATGCGCATTCGCGAAGTTCGCAAAAGCATCGCCCGCGGCAAAACCATCCTGCGTGAGCGCGAGTTGAAAATTGAACGAGCATAAGTAACGTGCATCAGTTCCGAAAGGAGGACTTATAGATTGGAAAGAGCCCAGCGCAAGGTCCGAATTGGCAAAGTCGTCAGTGACAAGATGGATAAGACAGTTGTGGTAGCTGTAGATATTACGC
>CAYWSF010000200.1:1538-3987 GCA_964460725.1 uncultured Desulfosporosinus sp. | reverse complement strand
TAATGCAGGACTGCCAAAGCACGGGTGACATTCAGTCGAAGTTGAAACGCCTTTTAATACTCTCTTACAATTTATCAGTGCCCGCAATGACAATACTGTTCCAATCCATTAAGATATGCAATTCCTGCGACGGTGACCCCATAAAAGATTACAGGTTTTTTCCCCAAAAGACCCGAAAGACTATTATTAACTGATGTAGAACCAGTAGCCAAAACTATGTCTCCCCACTCAATAATTTCCTTGGTATGGCTAACATCTTCAATTAGCACTCCGGCTTTAATTTTGCCAACATTATCAGGATCAAGATCTGTAACCCTGATGTCAAATTCCTTACTTAAAACCTCAATCATCCCCGGTTGTAAACCGACGAAGGCTATTCGCGGGCTGCCAAACCTCTCGCGGACAACCTTCGCCAAATGCATGGCACATATACCGGGTTCCTTATCCCTACAATGCACAGTTTTATCAACCTTTTCCTGGAAGCGCAGTACGGCATTTAATGTTGCAACGAAAACTGCCCGTTCAAAATTGCTCTGTAATTGCAGATTTATGACATCCTGTAATGTCCCGGTGAAATTTCCCGGCTGGTCCGTAAAGGCTTGTCCCTTGCTCCCTTTGAAAGTAGTCTCGAGCATTACTTCCTTGCCCTTTTGTATCGGATAATCCTGGCGCTCGGGGTTGCCTATGGCTTCATCCACAGTCAGGGCTCTGGTATTTACAACAATCACATTCTCATCTTGCCATGACATTTCTTTTACAATTTCAGCCAATTTCATTTGTATCTCTTTCAATAATTCCATCTTAAGTCTCCTTTTCTTTATTTATCATTTTCCATGAGAAAATTAAAATATATGAACTGCGGAAGCCTTGAAAACCGCCAAGACATGGTGTCCCACGCCAAGATTCATTTCATCCAATGCATGTTTTGTAACCAGCACCGCCATGATTATTCCTGCGTCAATAATCAACTTAACAAATGCACCTTGCGGCATTATTTTAACAATACGGGCATCCAGCATGTTCCGGGCGCTGCTCGCAAATCTTTCCGTGGTGATTATTATGTCCTCCGGACGAATTGCAACGTGGACTTTGCCTTTCAAGCCTGTAACTACGCTTATGCACACTTGTCCAATCCGAACGCACGACCCTTTCATATCATTAACAACTTCCCCGTCATATACATTTTCCATTCCGACGAATTCAGCCACGAAATACGAGTTGGGCTTTTGGAAGACCTCCTTCGCAGTGCCAACCTCAACTAGCTCGCCGCCGTGCATAATGCCTATCCTATCTGCAAGGACAAAGGCTTCATTAAAATCATGTGTTATGTGTATGGTGGTTGTTTTTACTTGCTGATGTATACTTATCAGCTCCTGCTGAAATAGTTCCTTGCTGCGCGGATCAAGTGCACATAGCGGCTCATCCAGCAGCAATACCTGCGGCTCAGCAATCAGCGCTCTGGCAAGAGCCACCCTTTGCTGCTCACCGCCGCTGAGTGTTGAAGGATGACGATTAAGCAAGCCTTCTATGTTCAGCATGCCCGTGATCTGCTCAAGCTTTTGATTGATGATTTTGACAGGTGTTTTATTGAGCTTCAAAGCAAAGATAATATTCTCCCTCACATCAAGATTCGGGAACAGCATATAGTTCTGATAAACAAAACCAATATGACGTCTTTCCGGACATTCAAAAGTCACATTGCGTCCATTGAGCCAGACTTCGCCTTCATCAGGCTCGTACATTCCCGAAATAATCTCAAGTAAGACCGTCTTGCCTGCACCTGTCGGTCCGATTATTACAAAATATTCGTTGTCATCTACGCTAAGATTGATATTCTTCAGACTGAAATCCCCAAGCTGTTTAGAAACATTCTTTAGATTAATCATGCTGTACTCCTGACTTTAGTTGATTCGTGAAGCTTGGTTGTTGCTGCCCCCCACCATTTCAAAAATAAAAAGTGAAATTATCGAAATAATAATCAAGCACGTTGCCGACGCCATAGCCGTTTCCAAGTTGCCAATCGACATATTCAAATACAATGCAACCGGCAAAGTTTCTGTTACCATCCTTGTTGCGCCGGCAACCATAAGGGCGCAGCCGAATTCTCCAATAGCTCTGGACCAGCTTATAACCAAACCGGCGATAATTCCGTTTTTTGCACAAGGCAAAGTCACCTTGTAAAACGCCTGCCATTGTGAGCATCCCAGCGTGCGAGCCACGAACTCCAGCCGCGGATCAATGTCAGCAAATGAGGTCCTCAAAACCCTTATCATATACGGCGTGATAATAAAGAATTGTGCGAGAATGATTCCATTTACCGAAAAAACAAACTTCAGGCCACGTTCAGCCAGTGCCTCTCCAAAAGGCGTAGCAGCAAAAAGAAGCAGCAGTGCCACTCCGGAAACCAGCGGAGGCAGAGACAGAGGTATATTCAAAATCACATTTATAA
>CAYWSF010000200.1:0-1528 GCA_964460725.1 uncultured Desulfosporosinus sp. | reverse complement strand
ATTTATAAATTTTCTCCCCGGAATATTAAAGCGTTCCAGACCGTAAGCTGCCGGCAAAGCGAAAGCCAGGCAGATCAACGTTGAGGTGATTGAGGTCAGTATGCTTAGTCGAATGGCAAATTGGAGTTCCTGACTGGCTATGTTTTGTAATAGACTGGCCAGACCTTTCCATACTACATTGGCCAAAGCCGCAAGAAAAAAGGCAAACAAAACAAAGACAATAAGTACTATAATAACTTGGAATAAATTATTCCCTATGTTGTGCGAATAGCTATGCGCCTTTCTCTTTTTATTGTTTAAGGAATTTTCATGCGGTTTCATTATCTCTTCTCCTTGTTCTGTGTGAATATGTAAATAAAAGCAATATACGCCAAGTCCTGCTTACCATTATACTAAGGCTGCTTGCACTTGGCGTATATTTATTTTTAACGGTTTAACTTTATATTTTCTTAATTTCCTTGAAGCCGTGCCTGGCAAAAATAGCCACACCTTCCTCTGAACTTATAAAATCTGTAAACGCCTGAGCAAGTTCCTTATGCTCTGTGAAGTTTAGCACACATACCGGCACCTTATCGATTACATTTTGATCTTCTGGAATAGAGATCACCTCTATATCCGTAGCCCCAGATCCGTTGTCCTCCCAGATCAAGCCTGCATCACCCTGCTTAAGACCTATATGTGTTACAATTTCATTCACTGTAGCGTCTCTGGCTACCACATTAGCATTAATGGCCTCTGCCAAGTTGTTTTTTGCAAATATTTTCTCGCCCTTTTTACCAATGGCATTGGATTTTGTGTCTCCCAAAACCAGTTTGATGCCTGGTTTTGCCATATCGTCAAGAGATGCAATGCCGGCTGGATTGCCTTTTGGAACTGCTATAGCCGGAATATGGTATACGACTTCTTCATATGTATCGGCAAAGCCTTTTTGCCTGGCTATGTCCGCATCATTGAGCGAGCCTCCAACAAAAACATCGCCGGTTTTGGTGATCTCCATCTGCCCAAGCAGCTGCGCGCTGCCTGCATAGTTATAATTAACCTTTGCTCCGTACTTCTCTTCAAATGCCTGTCCAATTTCATTCATGACTTTGCTCAATCCGGCTCCACTGTGGACCATTAAGGTTTCGCCCTCATACTTCAAGGTTTGCTCAGTGTCGTTTTTGCCAGTATCAGTTGACTCAGAAGCACTTTTATTACTGCAACCTGTAAATACTAATAGCAAAACCAGAATCATTAATGGAACAATAAATAATTTTCTTAATTTTTTCATTGTTATATCCAATCCTTTCGCTTCGCTCAAGGCACAAAACGTCATGAAATACGTTGGCTTTGGGCGAATTTTTTATTATTCTAAACTCCTAGGGATAACAGTCAACTACAAATCACGCGGAGGTGAGTGGGCTGCTCCGAATCGGAGTGACCGCATTGTTATATGTGTAGATTGCCTTTCCAAGCACAAATAAGTGTGTCTTCGAGCACGCAGACTTATCTTTGTTTAAACATTACTCGTTTATTGCCAGGCAATCAG
>CAYWSF010000199.1:3084-4000 GCA_964460725.1 uncultured Desulfosporosinus sp. | reverse complement strand
GGCTTGAGGTGCATGTTGAGCTCCAAACCAAAACAAAGATTTTTTGCGGATGTACAACGAAGTATGGCGGAGAGCAAAATACGCATGTGTGCCCGGTGTGCCTTGGTTTGCCAGGCGCGCTCCCGGTTCTGAACCGCGAAGCAGTAAATTGCGCAATTAAAGCCGGCTTGGCACTGGATTGTGAAATTGCTGAGTTTTCAAAATTTGACCGCAAAAACTACTTCTACCCTGATTTGGCGAAGAATTTTCAGATCTCCCAATTTGATTTACCAATCTGTAAAAGGGGAAGGTTGGAGATAGAAGCCGAAGGAGAGAAGAAATGGATCGGCATCACACGCGCACATTTGGAGGAGGATGCTGGAAAACTCGTGCATAGCGGTAAAACAATTTCAACATCTGACGAATCATTCGTTGACTATAATCGAGCAGGAGTACCGCTTTTGGAGATCGTGTCAGATCCCGATATGCGTACGATTCCGGAAGTTATTGCCTATCTCGGGGAACTGATCCGGATCCTGGAGTATGCAGAGGTATCAGATTGCCGTTTGGACGAAGGTTCAGTGCGTTTTGATATTAATGTTTCGCTCCGGCCTTTGGGAGAAACTGCATTCGGAACGCGTACAGAAATAAAGAATTTAAATGCCTATAGCGCAGTGCGGCGCTGTTTGGAGTATGAGACGGCCCGTCAAGCCCAAGTGTTGGATGCAGGTGAAGCAGTAGTTCAGGAGACACGTACTTGGGATGAGATTGAGGGACTCACCTTAGTGCTTCGTTCTAAGGAGGAAGCGCAAGATTATCGCTTTTTTCCTGAACCAGATCTGCCTCCTTTGATTATCGAGCGGGACTGGGTGGAGGGAATTCGTAAAACCATCCCGGAATTGCCCGCCGCACGTCGTTCCCGTTTGCAGGCCTTGGG
>CAYWSF010000199.1:0-3074 GCA_964460725.1 uncultured Desulfosporosinus sp. | reverse complement strand
TCATTACACAAACAAGAGCCATGGCGGACTTTTTTGACGCAGCCTTAGTTTACTTTAAAGATGCTAAGACATTGGCGAACTGGGTGATGAGTGATTTTACCCGTTTGCTGAATGCAAACCGGTGCAGTGTGCAGGATTCGCCGGTTTCTGCCAAACAATTAGCGGAGCTTCTCGCACTTATTACCAAAGGAACATTGAGTGGAAAGATTGCCAAGACCGTTCTGGAGGAAATGTTCAGCACGGGTAAGGATGCCGGCACAATTGTTCAGGAAAAAGGACTGGTACAGATTAGTGACGAAGGGACGCTATTGAAAATTATTGATGACGTAATTTCCGCAAATCCCCGCTCACTTGAGGATTACCGGGCCGGAAAAAAGAGAGCATTTGGTTTTCTCGTCGGCCAAGTTATGAAGTTAACTAAGGGGCAGGCAAATCCTGGGCTGGTTAATCAGCTGCTCAAGGAAAAAATGGTATCCGTATCATCATAAATGACATAATATAAAAATAGAATGGGTTGCTGTAGCTTATTGATTTTTAGTCGCAGTGTTCTTAAACGGCAATGGAATATTTTGGGAATCGAATTATGTATAAAGAAGGTAAGGCCCTATTAAATCAAAAGAAGTTGTGTTAACATGAATGTTGTGAAATTTCTGAAGCTGCATACAAAGTAATTTGTTTATAGGCAAAGAAGAAAGGTGAGTCCGTCTAATGAGACATTTAGTAATTGTAGATACAACTTTACGTGACGGAGAGCAAACAGCGGGGGTTGTTTTCTCAAATCAAGAAAAACTGATTATATCGCGCCTGCTTGATGAGATCGGTGTTCATCAGATAGAAGCCGGTGTTCCTGTTATGGGCGGTGATGAAGCGCAAGCGATTAGTGATATTGTTAAATTGGGGCTAAAAGCAAGTATTATGGGTTGGAATCGCGCATCGATTTCTGATATTGAAGCTTCTTTGGCTTGTGGTGTTGATGCTGTAGCAATTTCTATTTCCACTTCAGATATTCATATTGAGCATAAACTAATGACCACCCGTGAGGTCGTTTTGGAACAAATGATCAAGGCAACAACTTTTGCGAAAAGCAAAGGGCTGTATGTATCCGTTAATGCGGAAGATGCCTCACGTTCAGATATGGATTTTCTGGTGCAATTCGCCAAAGAAGCCAAAAAAGCAGGCGCAGATCGTTTCCGTTATTGTGATACAGTAGGGATCTTGGATCCGTTTACAACCTATGAGAATATTCGAACTTTAATTAAAAAAGCAGACATTGACGTAGAAATGCATACTCACGACGATTTTGGAATGGCCACAGCCAATGCTTTAGCCGGGGTAAAGGCCGGAGCGACGTATGTCGGAGTTACTGTGAATGGTTTAGGGGAACGGGCCGGCAACGCGGCTTTAGAAGAAGTGGTAATGGCTTTAAAATACTTACTCGATAAAGATTTGAGCTTTCCGACAGAACGCTTTGTCGAAATTTCTGAATATGTCGCTCGAGCTTCAGGCCGGATACTTCCAGCATGGAAATCGATTGTGGGAAGCAATATGTTTGCGCATGAATCAGGGATTCACGCCGATGGGGCACTAAAGAATCCGACAACGTATGAGGCCTTTAGTCCTGAAGATGTCGGTTCCGAACGGCAGATTGTAATTGGGAAACACTCGGGGACTGCTTCGATCAAAGCTAAATTTTCCCATGAGTATGGAATAGAGATTACGGAAGAAGAAGCCAATGAAATTCTGACAAGGGTAAGAGCCTTTGCAGTTAATATGAAGCGTACACTCTTTGATAAGGAACTGATGTACCTTTACCAAGATATGTTAAAAAAATGAAAGCAGTTAGAAAATAGTTAGAAAAAGCAGTTAGATAAGCAGTTAGATAAGACTTCAAGCAGTAGCGCATTTTTTACCTCCAGTTAAACGTACAGAGAAGATATTTTTTTCTGGAAGCAGGAATTAATTTTCTTATCGAGAATATTTAAATGACGAAGTAGTCAAAATATTACAAGAAGAAAAAGTGGAGGTAGAAGCATGGAATTCAAAAATCTTATTTTAGAAAAAAAAGGTGCCATAGCAGTCCTGACTTTTAATCGACCAAAAGCCTTAAATGCCTTAAATACAGAGACATTGACGGAATTATCTGCTGCGGTGGATGCGATAGGTAAGGATGCCGGTATCAAAGTGGTCATATGCACAGGCAGTGGAGAGAAAGCCTTTGTAGCAGGTGCCGATATAACTGAAGTAAATAAATTAAGTGCTCTGGAAGGCCGACAGTTCGGCCAATTAGGCCAGACAGTCTTTAGGAAAGTTGAACTTTTGCCTCAGCCTGTGATTGCTGCTATTAACGGCTTCGCCTTAGGTGGCGGATGTGAGTTCGCCATGTCTTGCGATATCCGTATCGCGAGTGAAAATGCACAATTCGGTCAACCGGAAGTAAAGTTGGGAGTTACTCCTGGTTTTGGAGGCACTCAGCGTTTACCCCGTATAGTTGGCATCAGTTTAGCCAGCGAGTTGCTTTTTGCCGGAGATAACATTGATGCTCAGGAAGCTTATCGTATTGGCTTGGTTAATCGGATCTATCCTTTAGACACACTTATGGAAGAAGCTATGAAGCTTGCCAACCGTATTGTAGAGCGGGCACCGATCGCTGTACAGTTATGTAAAAGTGCTGTCCAACGTGGCATGAACATGGATTTGGATAGTGCGCAGGCCTACGAAGCTGAGGTTTTTGCCCTGTCGATTAGTACGCAAGATAAACAGGAGGGCACCACGGCTTTTATGGAACGGCGCAAACCTGTTTTTGAAGGTCGATAATATTACTTCTTCAGCAATTACATTTTTATTTTTACGAGTGGATGAAAGTGAATAAATAAGTAGAATAAGTAGAATAAGAAGAATAGAAGGAACTTTGCTTGCAGGGTCCTTCTATTTGTATTATATTGGACAATATTAAATGCAACGGTAACCGCAGGAAAGGACAATTGTGTTTAGTACAATTTTAGATTATATATTAAACTAGGAGACTGTTGTAAAAGTAGTTTTTCCGAAAACGGATGTCCATATTTAGCACAAAA
>CAYWSF010000198.1:0-4003 GCA_964460725.1 uncultured Desulfosporosinus sp. | reverse complement strand
CTTTATCCAGATTAGTCTTCAACCAGTTCGCATCAACAAACAGCTGTTCTTTAACCTGATCCGTAACCGTAGTTTTTTGTGTGTCTCCTGTCTTTGGGGGGTCCTGAGTTGTCTGAGCACATCCCGCTATGCCAACGAGAAATGCCAAAATAGTAAACACTGCGAGATACTTTTTGATCTTGACTTTCATCTTCATTCTCCCTGTTCCTCCTTAAAAATCAACTTTGAATATGTAATATCCACTTCTAATATACATTTGATTCGGTAATTTGTCTATAAGCTATTCGAAAAGGGTGATAATTATTCATTAAATTACTATTATATGATTACTTAACCCTATCTGATGATCTGCTTTTTTCTTGGTAGAGACAATTGAAGCAGGAAGCTTGACAATACCTATAGGAACCCTTTGGTTTTAATAGCACTACTTTATACGATTATTATCATGTTTATAACTAAAGGCCAAGAGATTGTGACAAACCCTACAGGGGTCGTTCGAATAGCCATTCCCTTATTGATCTATTTTACGGTAATGTTTTTCTTTAGCTTTTATATGTCTTATAAAGGCGGTTTCCGATACGATCAAACCGTTACCTTGGCCTTTACGGCGGCCAGCAATAATTTCGAGTTGGCGATTGCCGTAGCCGTAGCCGTAGCCGTTTTTGGCATTGCCTCTGATGTGGCTTTTACTGCCGTCATCGGTCCCTTGGTCGAGGTTCCGGTTATGATTGCCCTGGTTAATTCAGCTCTTGCCTTGAAGCGAAAATACTATAATCAGCAGGGCTTACCTTGGAGTTATCAAGGAGGGGAAAAATAAATGCCGGGAAAACAGGTATAGAAATTTATGTAGTTCATTATGCTCAGCTATAAAACAATTATACGATGGAGGCTGGGGGTGGCAAAGCTGGACGCGGCATGGCATCAAATGTGAGTAAAAGGAAAGAACCACATAACTTGGACGTCAGTGATAAACAAAGTTAAACGGAGAGTTAAACGGGAGTTAAACGTATGGTATAATATACTAATTAGAACATTGCAAAGCGTATGGGAGCAGTAAATGACAGAGCCTGTTCGTTTGAGTAAACAGGAACCGGGGGATATAGATTTGGATGATTCGAAACCAAAATTATGGACAAAAAGTTTTATTATTGTTTCTATTGCTAATTTTTTTGTAGCACTTACTTTTTACTTATTAATGACGTCATTAACGGTTTATGCAGTTGAGCAATTTAATGCTTCTGAAAGCGAGGCCGGTTTTGCTGCCAGTATCTTTGTTATTGGAGCCCTTTTTGCACGCCTGTTCGCAGGTAAATATATTGAATTAATTGGACGGAAGAAATTACTGCGCGCAAGCATGGTGTTGTTCTTTATCTCGACGCTGTTATACTATCCGGTTAATGAATTAAACCTATTGCTGGTCGTACGCTTTATACATGGAGTTGCTTTTGGCACTGCCGGCACAGCGATGTCGACGATTGTTCTGAGTATGCTTCCCAATGAGCGGCGGGGAGAGGGAACAAGTTACTTTTCATTAAGTGTAACCGCTGCTACGGCCATCGGACCATTTCTTGGCATTTTCATCACACAACACGCGGATTTTAATATGATATTCCTTTTTTGTAATGTCGTATCTGCTATTGGTTTAATCACCTGTCTATTTGCTGATGTTACGGAAGCAAAGCTGACAAAGGAACAGCGTCAAGGAATGAAACGAGGCTTTATGCTCCTGGATTTTTTCGAAAAAAAAGCACTCCCGATTTCCGTTATGATGTTGTTTTTGGGAATGGCTTATTCAGGCATTATTACCTTTATAAATTCCTATGCGATTGAAATTAATTTGACTGAAGCGGCTAGTTTTTATTTTATTGTTTATTCGATTTGTCTATTTATTTCCAGGCCGTTTGCCGGTATTTTAATGGATCGTAAAGGAGACAACATTGTCATTTATCCGGCCATCCTCCTATTTTCTTTAAGCTTAGTATTGCTTAGTCAGGCGGAACATGGTTTTACTCTGCTATTGGCAGGTGCCTTGACTGCTCTGGGTAATGGCACGTTAATGTCATCTGCTCAGGCAATTGCCGTAAAAGTTTCTCCCAAGTACCGGATCGGATTAGCTATTTCGACCCTTTTCATTTTCATGGATGCAGGGATGGGGATTGGCCCTCTCCTAACCGGAATGCTCGTCCCGCTGGTTGGTTTTCGGGGCATGTATTTGGCCTTAGCAGTGGTTGTATTCTTAACCGTTATTTTGTATTATTTCGCACACGGAAAAAATACGGCGTCAAAATATAGGAGCAACTCAAGCAACCTTACTGGGGGATAGGGGTGTTTTAGCAAGTCCAAATTAGTTATTGACGTATCTCAAAAATGTGCTTATTATAATAGATAGGCATAAGTAGATAATTTTTTAATTTGTTAACTGATGCATTTGTTTGATGCGTAAATTTTAAAGGAGATGATTTTGTGGCTTTCAAAGTAAGTAAAGAAATTTGCGTAGGTTGTGAAGCTTGTGTAGAAGCGTGTCCTCTGGAAGCAATTACAATTGAAGACGATATAGCAATAATTAGTGATAAATGTAATGAATGCGGCGCATGCCTCAGAGGATGTCCAGTTTCTGCAATATATTTATAATAATCTCAGCGCAAGACCCCCAACTTCTATAGTTGGGGGATAAGCTTTGATAAAAACCAGCCGGCTTAAGCAGATAAATAAGTGGCTTTCCAGCAGTTGACAAGTTGGATAATGCTCTTGCCGTGGTCGATTAAGTTGGAGGTGAGATTATGCCGCTTGAAATAATACGCAATGATATAACTAAAGTCCATGCAGATGCAATCGTGAATGCTGCAAACGCATCTCTGCTTGGCGGCGGGGGCGTTGACGGAGCAATCCATAGAGCTGCCGGAAAGGAACTGCTGGCGGAGTGCCGGACACTTGGCGGCTGTAAGACCGGACAGGCAAAGATCACCAAGGGATACAAGCTGCCTGCAAAATATGTGATCCATACGGTGGGTCCTGTTTGGCACGGCGGCAAGGACAATGAGGAGAAGCTGCTGGCCGATTGTTATAAGAATGCGCTGGCATTGGCTAAGGAGAATAACCTTGAAAGTATCGCCTTTCCCTTAATTTCAGCAGGTGCTTTTGGGTATCCAAAGGATAAAGCGTTGAAAACCGCCGTTTCTGTAATCGGTGAATTTCTTTTAAGCAATGATCTGCTGGTTTACTTGGTGATGTTTGATAAGGCGGCGTTTAAGCTTTCCGAAAAGCTGTTTTCATCGATTAAACAATACATTGATGATCGGTATATTGAAGAGCACCCTTACAATGGATACGATCGGTCGGCAGAACGGCATATCCTCAGAGAATATGCCATGGAAGAGCCAATGTTTTCCTCTCCAGAAGCAGCACCTATGCAAACGAAAACGCGGAAACGCAGTCTTCACGATCTGGTAGAGCATATGGATGAGTCCTTCTCGCAGATGCTGCTGCGTTTAATTGACGAAAAGGGCATGACTGATGCGGAAACATACAAAAAGGCCAATATCGACAGGAAACTATTTTCGAAAATCCGAAACGACATTAATTATAAACCCAGTAAGCCTACGGCAATAGCTTTTGCCATAGCCTTGGGGTTGAATATTGATGAAACCAAAGACCTGCTGCTGAAAGCCGGCTTTGCTCTTTCAAACAGCAGTAAGTTCGATATTATTATTCAGTACTTTATTGATGAGGGTAACTTTAACGTTTTTGAGATCAATGAAGCGCTGTTTGCCTTTGATCAACATCTGCTGGGAGTGTAATTAATAATTAATTTGTCGCATGCCATGCGACCAGATGGCAGGCAAAAAAGATTATCCTTGAATCATAATAAATGATGATTTGGAGGATAGCATGATGAAAAAAGGTTTAACGGAACTGGTATTTATTCTTGACAGAAGCGGCTCCATGAGCGGTCTTGAAAGCGATACGATTGGTGGTTACAATGCCATGTTGGAAAAACAGAAAA
>CAYWSF010000197.1:0-4003 GCA_964460725.1 uncultured Desulfosporosinus sp. | reverse complement strand
ATTGCGTCATAATATAAGGGAGTGTTAAGCCCGGTGTCAATTAAGGTAGGAACTTCGCCGGTAATTAAATAAATATTTATATCGTTTACATCTAAAGGAATTGGCAAATTGAGATGAAATATTTTTGGATAAATCTCTTTAATCTCCATAGATTTTACTGCTTTCCTCCAAAATCATATGTTAAAATACTCAGATTCTTTAACTTTATTGTGAAATTCCTTGGCCATATGGCGGAGTACCTCATTCCACCATCTCTTTTAATGATTCAATATTATTTATTTGAATGGATGACAAATGAAAATCAATCACGCCTTCATCCCGCATACGAGACATTTCCCGGGACATGGAGGGCCGGGAGACGTTCAAATAATCTGCTAATTCGTTGCGTTTCATCGGCAGCATGAATGTAAGGCTGCCGTTTATTTTATGTTGCTCCAGCAAAAAGGAACTCAGTTTACCGCGCATGCTTTTCATGGACAAGTACTCCAATTTCTTATTGAGCATAAGGGTTTTGTCGGAGATATCTCTTAACAAGTTTTCGATAATTTTCCGGTGCCAGCTGCAAAGATTAGCGCACTCGCCGAGGATTTTTTGTTTCGGTAAAAACATAACCGTGCAGGTTCCCAGGGCTGCTACAGTTGCCGGCCAGACAGACTTGCGGGAAAACACCGCGCTTTCCCCAAAAATTTCCCCGGGTTTTAGAATCGCCATTATTATCCGGTTACCTGCGGCGTTTTCCTTAATTAGGGCAGCTTCCCCTTTCAGCAGGATACCCATGCTTTCGAAGGGATTTCCGGCAGCGGCGATGATACTGTTTTTCGGATGTTCGCTAAGTTTAGGCCGCATGCAGCAGAGCATCGTATTTAGATCATTTTCCTCAACGTTTTGAAACAAAGACGTTTTGCTTAAAACCGGCAGATATTTTTTAAACAATATTTACACACCTTTAACTTTCGGTTGCTATGGCTACCGATTTATTGTTTTTATTATAGTATAATGACATCAACATAAGCAAGAGGATTTACGAAGAGAGGAAAGGAGTTTTGGCCAATGAAGAGGAATATTATCAAGATTGATCAAGAAAAGTGTGATGGCTGCGGACTCTGTGTGCATGCCTGCGCAGAGGGCGCGCTGCAGCTGGTGAATGGCAAAGCCAAGTTAATTACAGATTCATATTGTGACGGACTGGGTGCTTGTCTGCCGGAATGTCCTCAAGGAGCAATTACTTTGGAAGAAAGAGAAGCGGCCGCCTTTGATGAAGAAGCTGTTAAACTTCATCTCGATAAACAGAAAGCAGAAATCTTTCCTATGAATCTTGCATGCGGTTGTGCAGGAACTGAGGCCAGAACAATTGAGAGACCGGAAACTCCTCATCAACACGGAATTCAAATGGCAGCTAGCGCAGCCCCTGAATCGCAGCTTCGTCAGTGGCCCTGTCAAATCAGGCTGGTTCCGGTGAATGCACCTTATTTAGAGAATGTCCATTTACTGGTTGCTGCCGACTGTACTGCTTATGCCTATGCAAATATCCATCAGGATTATATGAAAAATAAAATAACGCTGATTGGCTGCCCAAAGCTAGATGATGAGGACTATGCAGAAAAACTAACTCAAATCCTGCAGCAACATGAGATAAAGAGTATCACGGTCCTAAGAATGGAAGTGCCTTGCTGTGCCGGGATAGCAGAAGCTATAAAAAGTGCCCTGATTAAGAGCGGCAAAATGATACCTTGGCAGGTTGTGATTATTAATACGGACGGCAGTATCTGTGAAGATTAACTTGTTGTATGCGCCGCTGGGGCCAAAATAATCATGGATGTACTCAAAGTTACTTTCTTACAAATGAGTAATCAGCAGAAGTAATCATATAGAAGTGATCTTAGGGAGGGGGAAGAAGAATGAGTATGTTTTGTTATCAATGTCAGGAAACGGCAAAAGGAACCGGTTGTACAATTAAAGGGGTTTGTGGAAAACCCGAAAATGTGGCCAAATTGCAGGATCTTTTGATTTATACCGTAAAAGGGATCGCGCTCTTTGCAGTACAATCCCGTGAACTTAAGCTCGATAACAAAAATGTAGATAAATTCATAATAGAAAGCCTCTTTAGCACGATTACCAATGCCAACTTTGACAGCAGTCAGTTCGTAGAGCGAATACAGAACGGTCTCAAGCTCCGCGAAGAGCTAAAACAAGCAATCCTTCAAGCGGGCGGCTCGATTCCGGCGAACTTACCCGATGCAGCAACCTGGACAGCAGCCCCAGAAGAGTTCGAAACCAAAGCTGCGTCTGTGGGCGTTTTAGCGACAGAAGATGTGGACATTCGCTCTCTTAGAGAATTGCTTATCTACGGGTTAAAAGGAATGGCCGCTTATGCTGAACATGCCTATATTCTTGAATATCAAGAAGCCGGTATCTTCGCCTTTATGGAAAAGGCCTTAGCAGCTGCACTTGACGATACGCTGGCAGTAAGTGACCTTGTTGGCCTCGTCTTGGAAGCAGGGAAATTTGGTGTCGAAGTGATGGCCCTTTTGGATAAAGCAAACACTACCACATACGGTAACCCGGAACTCAGCAAAGTCAACATTGGAGTGAGAAACAACCCGGCCATTCTGATCAGTGGCCACGATCTGAAGGATCTTGAAGAGTTACTCATCCAGACAAATGGTACCGGTGTAGATGTTTATACACATGGAGAAATGCTGCCGGCTCACTACTATCCTGCCTTTAAGAAATATGATCACTTTGTCGGTAACTATGGAAATGCATGGTATAAACAAGACAAGGAATTTGATACTTTTAACGGCCCGGTTTTATTGACCACTAACTGCCTCATTCCGCCGAAGGATTCCTACAAAGATCGCGTCTATACTACCGGAATTGTCGGCTTCGAAGGAGTTAAACACATCGCTGAGCGTGCAGATGGAAAGCCCAAAGACTTCTCCGCACTTATTGCTCACGCCAAGCAATGTCCGGCACCGACGGAAATCGAGACGGGAGAAATTGTCGGAGGATTTGCCCATAATCAAGTATTGGCCTTGGCTGATAAAGTTGTCGCCGCTGTCAAATCGGGAGCCATTAAACGTTTCTTTGTCATGGCCGGTTGTGACGGACGCATGAAGAGTCGAACCTATTATACAGAGTTCGCCCAAGCACTGCCCAAAGATGCGGTGATCTTGACTGCCGGGTGCGCAAAGTATAAGTACAATAAATTAGACCTCGGCGATATTGACGGCATTCCAAGAGTGCTTGATGCCGGACAATGCAATGACTCCTATTCCTGGGCAGTGATTGCCTTAAAACTAAAAGAAGTATTTGGACTCGAGGACATTAATCAACTACCAATCTCCTATAACATCGCTTGGTACGAGCAAAAAGCCGTGATTGTCTTATTGGCGCTGCTCTACTTGGGGATAAAAAATATTCACCTGGGACCGACACTGCCGGGTTTCTTGTCCCCTAATGTCGTCAACGTCTTAGTTGAGAACTTTGGAATTACAGGCATCACCAATGTTGAAGAGGATCTCAAGATATTTATGGGATAGAACACAAGCAGGAGAGGCATTATCCCTCAGGATACAATGCCTCTCCTTTTTATTTGCGCGAATGAGGAAGACGTAACAATTAAAAAAAGATTTTTTTGGGAATTATGCAATAAACTTATATTAAAATGGTTTTTTTGTGGTAACAAATCATTCAGTGATGCAAACGATGCAGCCAGTAAGTTATTTATGAGGTATCCATGGGATATAAGCTGGGACTTGTCCCCGACGAAGTGAAGTCTGCCGGTCAGCTTGTGGGCAGCATCCCCTACGAGCCGGAACGCAAATTCTCTGCAGCATCTTATGAGAAGAAAGGGATTACGCAAATTGCTGCTAAAGAAAAAAGGCATTGGCTCATTCCTTCGTTACATAATCGAGGGATTCATGCAATGCGTGTGCAAGGAATAACCTTAGTCGTTGTTAACAAATTTAATATCATTCATGATCAGCCCGTCCTTCATTTC
>CAYWSF010000196.1:0-4026 GCA_964460725.1 uncultured Desulfosporosinus sp. | reverse complement strand
AACAAGTTCAGCGCTGCCATGAGAGAAGGATTGTCTATATTTTGCCCCGGCCCAACCGTATCAATGAGATCTATCCCTGTAATTACCAGCTGATCTGTTTTAGGCCAGCTCTCTAAACGACGTAAAAAAGTTCCTTCCGCGTCGACCTCCACGACCCCCTTGGGGACTACGACCAAGGCAACAGGGGCTCGTTCAGTCACTAGAATTATAAGGGTATGGGGAAGTTTCCGTTGAAACTGAACACTTTTCACCAGTGGGTGTAATAAAATTTTATAACTTATCCCCTCGCGATCGAAAAGCAATAGGTTTTGTCCTTGTACCCCATCGGCCAATTTTAAGATTTCTTTCTCTGGAATCAGTTTCAGCCCTTGTACCGTGACGTTTTGAACACTAAAGGCACTGGAACGCAAGAATAATGCCAAACCCAAGGCAAGCAAGAGCACTAAGACCACAATATAGAGGAAGGACGTATTCATTCTTTGGGTTTGCATTTCGAAATTCCTCCTCATCCCAGTATAACGAATACAATCCTATTAGTCATGTTTTTTATAACTTTTTCTTAATTCTTTTTGCCGAACGGCAATAAGCATTTCTAAACTGTGGTCGTTTCTTTCGGGCCAATTCTGTGTAGTTTTGCCCCCAATTGACGATATTTCTCTTCTAAATCTTCGTAACCTCGATCGATATAATCCACCTTTTCCAGTACCGTTGCCTCCTCTGCAGCCAGGGCTGCAAGGAAGAGTGCCGCCCCAGCCCGGAGGTCCGTTGCCTCTACGAAGGCTCCTTCAAGCGTCTCCACCCCACGGATAATTGAGGTTCTCCCCTCAACAGTGATGTGTGCCCCCATACGCCGCAACTCATCAACATGCTGAAAACGATTTTCAAAGATTGTTTCCGTTACAATACTCGTTCCTTCCGCACAGGCAAGCATAGCCATAAACTGTGGCTGCATATCAGTCGGGAAACCCGGGTAAGGCATTGTCTTAATATCCACACCGCGAATTCTCCCCCGTTGTTGAACACGTACCGCATCGTCCGCTAAGTTTACAGTCGCTCCTGCCTGACGGATTTTGGCAATAACCGGTTCCAAGTGTTCCGGTACAACATTATCAATCACCACATCCCCTTCGGTCATAACCGCCGCAACCATATGCGTGCCGGCTTCTATGCGATCCGGGATAACTGTATATTCTGCCGGATGGAGATTTTTAACCCCGTCAATCCTCAGTACCCCCGTACCGGCGCCACGTATTTTCGCTCCCATTTTAGTTAATAAATTCTGCAAATCCACAATTTCCGGTTCGCGCGCCGCATTACGAAGCATAGTAATTCCGTCAGCTAAGACAGCTGCCATCATGATATTTTCTGTAGCTCCTACACTGGGAACATCCAAATAGACATCCGCTCCATGTAAATGATCTGCCCGGGCTTCAATATAGCCATGTTTTTCTTTAACCTTTACTCCCAGCTGCTGAAGCCCCTTAATATGTTGATCCATTGGGCGGGAGCCAATGGCACATCCCCCTGGCCGGGAAATCCTTACTTGTCCACAGCGGGCTAATAACGGGCCTAAAATCAGATTCGAAGCCCGCATTTTTCGCATAAGTTCTTCATCAACCTCACAGGCCTTGATCCCTTCAGCATTAACATACACCACCCCGTCTTGGCGCACTACTCCACAACCAAGATGCTTAAGAACCTCGTTCATATGTGTAATATCCGCTAATTCCGGGATTTCTAACAAGGTGGACGTCCCTTCAGCCAGTAGGGTCGCCGCCAAGATGGGAAGTGAGGAGTTCTTCGCTCCGCTGACCCGGATTTTTCCTTCTAATCGCTGCTTGCCGGTGATGACATAACGATCCATTGCCATGATTCTACCCCCTTTTTGCTGTTCTAACCACATATCCTGAAATGTTTAATGACAAAAGTATGTTATTTCTGTTTGCAATGTAATCCCAAATTTCAACTGCACGTCTTTCCGGATCCCTTCTATTAAGGCGAGTACATCCTTAGACTTGGCATTGCCCAAATTCACTATAAAGTTGGCATGTTTATCCGATACTTGAGCCCCGCCGATCCTTTTCCCTTTCCAACCGGCAGCCTCAATTAACCGACCGGCAAAATCCCCCGCAGGATTCTTGAAAACACTTCCGGCACTTGGTTTATCAAGCGGTTGATGGAGCTTTCTATTAGTTAAGTACTCTTTCATAGTCTGTAAAATCTGTTGGTGATCCCCCGGTAAAAATCCAAGTTCCGTTTCCAACACCCAAGCCTGATCACGCAAGGAACAGAAACGATAGGCAAATTCGAGTTCAGCGTTTTGCAGCGTTTTCACCGTACCGTCTGCCCAAAGCGCAGTAACATTCAATATTTGAGCTGACATGGCCCCGCCATGGGCACCGACATTCATCATCACTGCCCCGCCAACCGAACCGGGGATCCCACGGGCAAATTCCAAGCCGCTAAAACCGCGTTCTCCTGCTTCCTGGGCTAAACGAGCTAATGAGTATCCTGTTTCCACCCGAACCCGGCAATCACCCCACTCGATCCCACGAAGAGAAGTGGTCACCAGCGTTACTCCGGGAAGCCCTTCATCAGGTAGCAAGAGATTCGAACCCTGCCCGATCAGCCAAATCGGTACTTTGGCTTCCCTGGCACGCTGCCAGACTTCTGCCAGTTCCTTCTTTGTCGGCGGCCAATAAACCATCTCCGCCGGCCCGCCGATCCGCCAAGTGGTCAATTTGTACAGCGGATAATTCTTCTCCACCCGTCCTGGCATTCCATCCAGTATCATTAATATCCCACCTCAAGTTATCCTTAGTATTTATGTTCGGCCAAATAGAGCTCAGAGCTAACCGAATATCCAACCAGGATACACCTAAATCTATGCATAAAGCGATTGTTTCAGCGGCGGTCTGCTCTTGCACCGGTTCCGGCCATCTTGGAAGTTGGCCAACGTATGTCAAACAATTTTGGGCTTGATAAAAATCCAATCTGTTATCGCGAACCACCCAAGTCGCTGTACCAGGCTCGAAGTCCGAAATCCGCGGTCCGAAGTCCGTGGTCTGAGACTCACTCCCTGTACTTCTTGCCTGGTCAGGGTTTAACTGCCAAGTCTCGGGTATTATCCAATAGAGACCTTGTCTTCTTTCACATAACCATTCCCCGTCTGTCAGCGGCCAGAGGATGCTAGGTTCGAACTCCGCCTCCAGTAAGATATGCCCTAATAAAGGACGTCCTTTTATCATAACCGTTGGTTCAGCAACCTGCAAAATTACCTGATCATCCAAAATATTATGTATAAACGACTGTATCGATTGTAGATTCAAACCTTCCGAGATAGCCTTTTCCCGCCATGTGTTACTTTCAGTCTCTTCAGACCAGAATACCACATCCGTGACCGGAGCCGGTTCTTCGGCCACAGTCTCAAAAGACTTCTCCCACCATTTTGCATTAAGTTCGGAGTTTAAGTCCACCGTCTCGCAAAAATTCAGCTGAAATTCCTTCAATACCGCCCGAACACCATCAATTCCGGGGGCTGAAGCAGAGACAACCAATTGTATCTTTCTCTTTGGCCACATTTTGTTCACTCCTTTCATTTGCTTACTGCCATATGCTATGCAGCAGAGCAAAAAGGTGTGAGCAAAATCGAGGTTCGAGGTTCGATATTCGATGTTCGAAGAACATGCTGCCGGCGAATTCGATGTTCGATATTCGATATTAGATATTCGAAGAACATACTGCCGGTTATTTTCAGCTCTCTGCTTTCTTTAAAAGGATAGGTTCTTCACTAACACGGAGAATAGAGCTCGAATACTAATGTCACTGAAGCTTCCGCAACAGAAATCTCGATAATTAGCTAGAGGAATTAACTCATTATTGGTAACACGAACTCGATTTCGTACCACGATCTTCGAATATCGAACTTCGTTCTCTTTCGTACCACGATCATCGAATTTCGATCCTCGATTACCGCCATGCCGTAGATAAACAAAGATCAACAATCTTATCCAAAGCCTTTGGCTG
>CAYWSF010000195.1:285-4038 GCA_964460725.1 uncultured Desulfosporosinus sp. | reverse complement strand
TTCCTGATGATTATTAAATATCTAAGCATTATTCAGTCATTCTGACAAAGCCATTCTGAATAAAGTCATTTTGAACAAAGCATTGGGAGGAGCTTTTAAGCATTGAGAACGAGAAGATAAAAATAGTGTTGAATGTTAAAGTCATTTCATTTATTATCATAATATGAGGTATAAGTGGTAAATGATGGGGTTGATAGATTGACGGATTTTGTCTTAAGATGTTATTATTTTCTGAAAGATGATATAGCCCAGACTGAGAGTCTGGTTAATGTATGTAAACAGAATTCCTTGAGCGGACTTAATAGTGACTCCTTACCGAACTGTTCGGACACGGCGGGATTCTTTTTTAAGCTTACTGATGCCTCGGATAAAATGAACATACTGGGCATAAAAACTCCTGCAGATGCAGGCTGCTGGGTAGATGCCTGGAAGATGCTGCAGGATTGGGAAGCAAAGGCTAGTCTGAGTTCTGATGATCTGATGGGTAGTTTAACAGTGCTGGTGACCTCAACCGAAAAGTTGTCAGATTCGTTAAAAACCGCAGCCCATCTCTTGTCCTGCGCAGTAGATGTAGTAGATGTAGATGGTGTACACTCAAGTAACAGCGAATTTTTCCGTTTGCCAATCGACAAACAGGATAATGAGGCTATTTGTGTCTATGCACCATCTGGCGCAGAAGACCTTTCGGCGCCTCTCCTAATCCGCAAATTGCCAATATTGCACGGGCAAATGATTTTTTTATCTGAATTAGACAAGGTTCTGCTCGAACGTAATAACTTCATCCGCCAGGAAAAAGAAGAATTGGAAAAAGACGTGATACGTATATTGCATACCAAACTTGTTATGAACCAGTCTTCCCTCACTATAAATGAGGAATTGGAACGCAATATCGAGGAACTGGCAACTGCTTTTGCCAAGCTGATGAGCGACAAAAAGCTGATCAGTGATGGTAGTAAGCGTCTGGAGTCAATGTTGGAAGGGATAGAAAAGCAAATCTTGAAGGAGAAGCTCATCCAAATGGATTCCAATGCGGTTGCTAAAATGTTGGCAGCTTACCATAAACGGGTAGAGAACTTACGCCTGACAGACGAAGATTTGAACCTGGCGGTGGAAAATTGCCAAGCGGCTATTGAAGTTGTGCAAAGTAAAATTCAGGTTATGAATAACCGTACCAACATGGCTACCCAGGAACAAATCAGAGATTTATTAAACGTAAATACAACTATGCAGAAAGAAAGCCTTGTTTTTCAATATGCAGCCGGTTTGATTGAATTTATTGTATTGGCTTACTACAGTTATAACCTATGGTTGCACTTAGCCCATAACGCTGCGGAAGTGATTCCGACTTGGATTCAAATTATCTTTCTATTTTCGTTTTCCGGCAATACAGTTCTAATGACGCACTATTTGGCTGAATACAAGCAGGGTTTTACTCATGTGCGCAAGCAGTTAATTGTGGCCGGCATAACGCTTGCCATAATTATAGCCGGCATTTTACTGGGAAGCGTTATAGCGCAGAGATACTAAGCCTTATTTAGCCAATGGCTAACACTTCTAAGCCCCACTCTTCTTTAAGAGGGAGACAAGAACGGTAGAGCTCCTGGATAACGGTTTTTATTTTTTTAGCGTCAGGCGGAGCAAAACACCATCTGACGCTTAGAAGTAAGTTTATTCTACCAGTGATATCGCCTTTAGTCTCTCTTTGAGCTTTTTCAAGTGTACGGCTTCTTCTTTGGCTATTTGTTCCAGCATAATTCGAGTTTCCGGGTCTGCGACCTCAAGAGCTAACTGAGTATAATTGTTCATAGCATCCCTCTCCTCTTGTATCGCCACCTTTAGGGCCTCTTTTATATTCATTGCCATGACCTCCTTAAGTTATTTAATTTAAGTAATGATGTTACTAAGGTTTAATTAAAATATTATCTGAATCATTGTGTAAGTGCAATAAGGCATCTTCAGTATTCATTGTAAAACTAAGAAAACTTGTTTTCTAATATAGAAACCGGTGTGAGGATTGGAGGGATGTTCAAGATTGGGAAACCGGTATAGGTTTTTGCAGATTTTGCAGTATTATGATTGATCAAAAAGAGCAATTCGTTGTATGAAAGGAGTGCTAATTTATGAAAGCAGTAAAGATCAAGGAAGATGTTTACTTGGTAGGCGTTCAGGACCCGGACTTGAAGATTTTTGATATTATAATGACGACGGAATTAGGCACTACCTACAATGCGTATCTTATTAAAGGGCAAGATAAAACAGCTCTGGTTGAGACAGTTAAAGCAAGCTTTTTTAATGAATACCTGGAGGATTTACAGGAGGTTGTGCGTCTTCAGGACATTAACTATCTGATCATGAATCATACCGAACCTGATCATGCCGGGTCTGTGGAACAACTAATAAAAATGATTCCTGGGCTCACTATCCTGGGTAGTCCAACTGCGCTCAACAATCTCAAAGAAATAACAAATAGAAAGTTTAGTTCCCGGGAAGTACATCAGGATGATGAACTAAACTTAGGGGGGAAAACCTTAAAATTTATTAATGTACCTTTCCTGCATTGGCCGGATTCGATGTACAGTTATTTGAAGGAAGAAAAAATTCTTTTCAGCTGTGATTCTTTTGGCAGCCACTATGCGGAAAAGAGAATTTTCCACGATCTTATTGAAAAGGATATTACCCTGGCAGTCAAAGATTATTTCGATGATATAATGGGGCCATTCAAGCCTTATGTGTTAGAAGCGATGGATAAAATAGAGGGTTTGCCCATCGAAATTATCTGTCCTGGTCATGGTCCGATTATTCGTAATGATATTCAACGTTGGATTGATATGTACAGGGAGTGGGCTGCGCCGGACCCGGCGGATGAAGACACAAGGCCCAAGATCGTACTGGCTTATGTCACTGCTTATGGCTACACAGAAATGATCGCCGACCAGGTGATAGAAGGCTTGTCGATGGTAGAGGATTTTAATGTAAAAAAATATAATTTAATTGAAACCTCATTGGAAGAAGTGATGGCGGACATTGCCAATGCAGATGGTCTGCTGATTGGTTCACCGACTTTAAATGGAGATACTTTGCCTCCGGTCTGGAATTTGCTGACCAGTCTGTCACCAATCAAACATGCTCATTTGGTGGCCTCAGCCTTTGGCGCGTATGGATGGAGCGGGGAAGCGGTTCCCAATATTGAAAGCCGCCTGCGTTCCCTGCGCATGCAGGTTTTACCGGGATTGAGAATAAACTTTAAACCCTCAGCCAGAAATTTAGATGATGTCTTCATTTATGGCATGGATTTTGGAAAGGCAATTTTAGAAAAGCACCAGGATAAATCCCAAAAGAAATGGCGCTGTCTGGTTTGTGGACAAGTCTTTGAGGGAGAAGAACCGCCTGATGTATGCCCGGCTTGCGGCGTGGGTTGGGAGAATTTCGTCTCTGTGAAGATGGAAGACGAATTTGTTAACGATACTGCGGAAAAGTTTCTGATCATCGGGGGAGGGATTGCAGCCTTATCTGCTGCCTCGTCTATCAGGAAGAGGAACCAAACGGCTGGGATTACAATTCTCAGTGAGGAGACGATTAAACCTTATTATCGCCCTGCTCTGCCGGGAATTTTGGGTCAGGAACTCCCGGAGGAGAAGTTTTCTGTCTATCCGGACACTTGGTATGAAGAACAGCAGATTGAACTTAAAATAGGTTGTCGGGTTCTAAGGTTGGATATTAGCGCAAAGACTATCGAGGTGGAAAACGGCGCCG
>CAYWSF010000195.1:0-275 GCA_964460725.1 uncultured Desulfosporosinus sp. | reverse complement strand
TCGCGACCGGTGCGCGCAGTAATATCCCATCCCTTAATGGAGCTGAGCAGCAGGGCGTTTTTAGCCTGAGAAACTTTGCCGATGCGCAGAATATAAAAGCAGCTTTAGATAATGCCAAGCAGGTGGTGGTTATCGGCGGCGAAGCTCTGGGTCTGGAGTTAGTTGAGAAGATATTGGCTAGAGGCTTGGCGGTTTCAGTTGTAGAAGCCCGCCCACGTGTTATGTCCCGGCAATTGGATGAAGCAGCCTCCCTGCGCTTACAGGAAATCATGCGT
>CAYWSF010000194.1:0-4041 GCA_964460725.1 uncultured Desulfosporosinus sp. | reverse complement strand
AATCCTTCTGTTGAACATTGGTATCGCCTTTTTTACCCCACTCGGTGCCTTGATTGGCGTCTTTGCCCTCGAAAGCGTGCAGAATTCCCTGGCCTTCTTTCTTGCTCTCGCCGCCGGCGCAATGATTTTTCTTGTCTTCGCGGAGCTTTATCCTCTTTCTCGTGAACGGCACCCGCATTACGCCCTGTTAGGCGGGACGATCGGTTTTGTCTTTTTTTCGGTTATCAGTATGCTTCATTTCGGGTGAAAAACTACAGATTAAAACTCAGATTTAAAAGATTTAAATAACCACATGACTTGTACTCAAACACAAATTTTTGACGCATGCGTTAAATGTAGGGTCCCATCAAATCAAAGCTTTCGAACCGCGGAATTGCACAATTAATCATTTAATCTTCGTGTTTGAGTAAAGAGCCAACCCATATTATTAAAAATAATTGTAATATTTTCTATCTACGCAAAGGGAGACCGACTTTTGGTCTCCCTAATATTATTGGATTATAGGACGATAAATCCACCGGCCTGCATCTGACTATATCTGCCTGTATCTGAAAGTATCTTACTGTATCTTCCTTCATCGGACTGCATCGGACTGCATCAGACTGTGCCTGACTGCATCTGCCCGCATCTGCATCTGGTCTATTCCGCCGAAGCCCTTTTTTATCACAAATCGCGTACCTACTTCAAAACACCGGCAGCGTAATCTCCCATTATTTCATATCCTTTGGCATTTGGATACTTACCTCCTTCGGAGGATAAACCGTCTAAGTATTTCCCTTCCGCATCAAACAACACAGCAGCAAAGTCCAAGGTCAGGATATTTTCTTCCTGTGCGTACCTTATCTCCCACTCGCGCATGTCTTTAATGGCTTGTCGAAACCCTGGATACTCCAGCGGCAAAGCCAAAATGGGAATAATGTTATGGGCTCTGGCCTTCTCTACCATTGCTTTAATATTCGTTTGAACATCTTCTAAGGGTACTTCCTGAATCGCATCCCCAATCCCAGCAAAAATAATCACCCGGCCCGGTTGCTCGGCTGCTACATCCGTATCGAAGCGATCCAGTAAATCTTGCGCCGTCTGCCTTACTTTCCCCTTATTGATCACCGGAACCTGGAGAACATCAGCCGCTCGCTCCGTCCAGGAATCTTTAGCGTCCAGCGGATGTCCCAAGGTAAACGAATCTCCCAAAGCAACAATCTTTGGATTGCTCAAGGTTTGCGATACTTGTGGTTCCGAGCCCCGGATATCCTCCACCGGTTCCGGTTTCTCTCCATTGTTTCCCCAAAATCCAAAAAAACCGGCGATCAGTACAATAACAGCCAACCCGACGGCGACTTGAATCAGGCGTATTTCCAATCGGTATGTCCGCATAAAAATTCCCCTTTCTACATAAGAAGAAATTCTACATAATTCCCGGCTTTCCTTCCCCATTTCAACTTGTTAATTTCATTATCTGAAGATACATCATACACCAGAGCATCTCTTAAAGCATAATTTGTTATAAGGAAAAAGGAGGTGCCCCTATGAGTTACATCGACAAGGCCCGTGAATTGGGAGAAGCTCTGTCTCAAACCTCTGAAATTCAAGGCTTAAAAGCCGCCGAAGCCGCCATAATGGCTGATCCCCCTAGTCAAGAAGCCTTTCGCCAGTACCAGGAAAAAGAACGCGGTCTTATTACTACTCAAATGCTTAGCAAAGTTGCGCCTGAAAGAGAATCTCTCGCATTAATTGAACTTAAAATCCGTCTGATTAATAAATATCCACTGATCAAAACGTACTTTCTGCAACAGCAAAAATTCGAGAAACTTATGGCTATGGTAAACCTTACCCTCACTACCGCGATGCATGGCATGCCAGCAGCTAAAGATCTTCCCATACCTGAAGGGTTAAAAGGCATGGCCCAGCAAATTCTTGATAAAATCGGCGGCGGAGACTCTATGGAGAAGATGCAAATCTCGCCGGATATGTTAAAAGGACTTAAACTGCCATCTGAATTTAACAAAAAATTATAATTAAGGAAGTGTCATGAGTAGTGCGAGTCGAAGGTTATCAGGGACTTAGTTTCGTTAATGATATTACACATTCCGTAACGTTAATTGCGTTCCTGATCGTCATGATCTTAGGGGTATGGGTCGCGATTCGCACTTGGTTCTGATGGAACCCAGGGAGAAAGGAGGAAAGCCGTGAATAACCAATATGATTATACACCCCCGTTACCGGCGACTCCTTTCACCTTTTCCGTCTTAGTGACCAATCCTATCCGGCGTGACTTGCGGTTTTGCCCTGTCAGTGCGATGATTTTGCCTTTAGCATCCGTGGATCTTCACTTTTCATCCATGATTATTGTTGGCTTGGATATGCTGATGTCGTTCCTCTTTAAACGCTCTTTAGTTCAGCCGCCAAACCTTTCCCGAAAGATCCCAAATCCATATTCTGCAAGTCCTTATCCTGTAACCCTGACTTTGGAGCAACTTAACAAGCTTATAATTGCCTCTTACAAAGGGCAGCTTCCTATGCCGTCCCCCATTTCATCCGATAGTATCGTTCCAGGGCAAGGCTCCGGCCCCGTAGGTGGAGACGAACCACTTTTTCCCGATAATTTAAGTGTTTCTTTGTCTATAAGTGCACCGTTTGCTCCCTTTGACGGAAGCCCGGATACTTCGTTTAATGTCCCATTATTTGAAGTTCCGGGAGCACCCGGCAACCTGCTTATCGTTCTTGGCTTGTTGATTGCCCAGTTCTTTATTGAACGAGCCGGAATAGGCACCCCAAATGGCATAGGAAACGGAGGAGACAGCCATGCGGTTGCTAACCCGGCCTGATGATCAGGGCCCTCTTAACCTGTTGCAATCTCCGTCCGTAAAAGCGGGTATTTTAGCAATTACCTTATTCTTCTCGATTGGCTTTTATTCTAATCTACTCTTAGCAAAAACAAATTTAGCAACACTTGGCATAGCTGTGACCATTAGCATATTTGGGATACTCGCACTGATTATACTCATCCTGTATCCATTATCTAATGAAAAAAAGTAATGCAAACAAGGAGCAGGCAAATCTTTTCTTAAAAGAATTGCCTGCTCCTTGTT
This sequence comes from uncultured Desulfosporosinus sp., assembly GCA_964460725.1. Classification (GTDB taxonomy): domain Bacteria; phylum Bacillota; class Desulfitobacteriia; order Desulfitobacteriales; family Desulfitobacteriaceae; genus Desulfosporosinus. The sequence continues at coordinate 952 of CAYWSF010000194.1, read as the reverse complement.
TGCATTGTGCCATTAACTTACTTCACCTGGTTCGGAAGATTTTGGGATTGTAAAAGTTCCGGACTTATTGGAGTAGTCCCCGGATTTATCGGTACCGCTTCCGGATTTATCGGTACCGCTTCCGGATTTATCGGAGCAACTGCTTCCGGGCTTATCGGGGCCGCTCCCGGATTTATTGAAGCTGCTCCCGGGGCTATGGGGGCTGCACCCGGGCTTATCGCCGGATTTTTTTTGCTTTTGAACAATCCCGATATTTTTCCCCAAGCAGTTGTTGCCGTATTCTTCATCGGGGTTAAAAATGTCATCATTCCCATTGGCTCTTTGACTTTTAAAATGATCGGTCCATTTGGTGCATGGCCGAGCTGTGCCGGATTTTCTACCGATACTACAACACGACCGTAGTTATGAAGCGGAACCGGGCTTTGGAAACTAGTCCGATAAACGCCGTTTCCGACGGATTTCAAAACTCCGGCTAAAAATCCTGTTTTACCCTTGTTGTCCACCAAATAACAGGCATACATACCCATTTGCCCTTGTGCTAAAAACGTCTGTGGTACCGGAAGATTAGCAATCAAAAGAAAACTGCTTTCCGCCGAAATCGTTGCCATACCATTGCCGATAATACCTTGTTGGGCGGGTTCTAAAATAAGTTGACGCACTTGCGGTTGATAATAACCCCCTTGATAGTACCCTTGCCCCTGGGTATATATTCCCTGGTTATACCCACTTTGTTGGGGAATAAAGCCGGTGCCCGGCGCAGGTGGAGGGACCTGGTAGGTATACGGTTGCTTTGCCCCTATGAAACCTCCCCGCATATTTTGAATTCGACCATCTTTTTGAAAAAAGCCGCTCGCTTTTAGCCCTGAACCCAATGTATTGCGTATAGTACCTGGAAAGTATCCCTCATCTCCACCGAAATTCACTATGCTTCCTCCTCTGATTAATTGATTTC
>CAYWSF010000193.1:0-4044 GCA_964460725.1 uncultured Desulfosporosinus sp. | reverse complement strand
TTAAAGTTGAGCGCATTTGATAAAGATAATTTGATTGTGCCGATTGCATTGATATAGAGAATCAGAGGAAGTCCTACTTGGCCACCAATTTTTTAACACAAGAGAAGATTTGTTTTCTATTTGATATGAATTATCACTAACAAGCATTTCTACAAAAATATCAAAGAAGGGATAGACGCAAGAAGAATGGATGCATTTTTCTTGTAGTTTTTTCAGACAATCATAAGCCTTTTTAACATCACGATCCGTTAACCCATTAATTAAATCTTGAATATTCGGCATACACCCATCTCCATAAATCTATTTAGACCATCACTATTATATTTGGAAAAGCAGGCGATATCCTTTATTACCATAGCCGTAATTTTACTGATTATTTATTTTCCAAAGTATTTTCGTCCTCTAAAAAACAAAGGTCCTGTCAAATCGACTGGCCCTTCATCAGAAAATAAAAGTTCCAACTAGAATGAAAAAAAGCTAAAATTTTAGTGCTCAAAAGTATATCATTTACTATTCCAAAGTTATCTGTACTGCTCACCAATGTTGTTTACTCGTTTGCCATCATCATATTGTAATGGCTTTCATGATCCATCTTCTCAAAGATCAATTTGAATACTCGTAGATAATTTTCAATGGTATCTGATTCAAAACACATTACAAAATCATCACTGATGAAATGAGAACCGTCATTTATGCATGAGATCAAGGCCTTGCAAACAATTTTGTCCTCGCCTTCGAACTGGTCCAGGCATTTTTCATAGTTTAATCCACCGATTACGTTGAAGTAATATTCAAGAATTCTTCTTAAAGTATTAAATATTGTAGCTCTATTCTGGCGGTCTGGTTCCTTTAATTCTGTCCATAGTAGCTCGTATGAAGTTTTGATAGGATTCTTATCATGCTTGATGATCTCTGATTTGCCATTTACCTTTTTGATAATCCAATATGCAGTTTGCGACTTAGGGTATGATTCCCTGTTTCCTATGTAAGTAACTTCTTTGTGAAAGTAAACATTGTGTGTTAGCACGAAGATTTGCTTTATTCCATTTTCCTTATTTTTGCAATCAATTAACATTTGCCTAACAAGCGTGCTGATAATAAACAGCACATTACTATCCAAACTCGAAACTGGGTCATCTATAACAACCACTTTGTCAGTTGCCAGTCCAACTTTGTCATGGCTCCCATACACTAAATGATAGAAATAGAGGAACGTAATAAAGTTGTATTCTCCTTCGCTTAGAGTTTTGTTGGCGTCAGTGCCGTCAGGCCGAACAATTTTATAGGTCCCTTTAAGTTCGCGGTTTTCTGCAATAATAAATCCATCGAAGCCAAACCGTTTTAAAATACCATTAATGGCATTTACGGTAGGAAGTACACTAGTGAGAGTTTCTTCTTTTTCTTCAATAAGTTTTTGATATTCACGAATTGCACTCTCTTGATCAACAACTTTACCTTGAAGAGATAGGATCCCAACTTCTTTATCCTGGGAGTCTTTTTTGAACTGTTTAATTATCTCTCGTAAGTCATACGCGAAATACTGCCATATTTGGCTTTGACAATTTTTCCTTTCTTCAGTTTGGTTTTTTACAATCTCATTATTTCGTTTAATTGTTAAATTAAATTGTACAAGTATTTCATTTATCTTTTCTATATGTGGAAGTAGGCTCTCAATTTTGCACAACTCTGCAGGTAATCTGATCTTGCCGGCGATGGTTCCTTTATTCATTAAAATTTTGGACATAATAAGTTCATGCTCACTTTCCAAAAATTCATACTCAAGAAACGGTATGCGATTTTCAAGCAGGTTTGAGATTGACTTTAATAGCCTATCCGAAATAATTGTGTAGTTTTTTGAAAAGGCATTAAGATCGTTAATTTTCTTTTCATAAGTTTCATCAAAGAAAAGCTCTAACTGAGTTTGAATATCTTCAGGCAGTACTTGTTGACAGTATGGGCACATTCCAGATGATAACTTGGTGTACGCAATACCTTGCTTCACCCAATCACTGTTATGAAGAAATTCAATAAAAGCTCCGATCGAACTTTCATTACTGCCAGATATTCTCTCTTCAAGTAGAGAACACGTTTCTCCTGTTTCAAATTCCATTGTATTAATCAAATCAATATAGGGATATTCTATGTTAGTCTCAGAGTATACAGCCGAGTATAAGTTTTCGATACTTTGTAACAATAGAGGGCCAGCTTCATTCATTTTGGAAAACTCTTCCAAACATTTTTCGGCAAAAGATTTTTTACTCCTTCTAAATCCAACAAGAGCTTCCTTAAATTTTTCTCCATACGACTGTTGAACAGCCCAACATGACTCTTCAAATTTTTCCAAATTATTGGATTTTTTAGTAGTGAGTTCTTGTATTGATTTGGAGTATCTCTCTAGTAAAACTTCACATTTTCCAATTTTCTTCTTCTGTTCTTCAATGAAATCACGGGTTCCCTTTGACTCTACACCTAGTGTAAATATTCCTGCTATTTGGGGATTCTCACCAAAATTGCTTTCAACGAATTTTTTGTTATAGGTCAAAACTGGGTTTACCACCCCATTATCCCATATAAGATTACATTCACTGGATTTAATATAAGAACCCATAAAATTGGATAATGTAGTTTTTCCACTGCCATTACTTCCGTAACAAAAGTTGATATCGCAAGGATTCATAACTGTTTCAGCAGTATAAGTTGCTACATTTCGAAGACAAATTTCTTTAATTATGTTACTCACCCCAATCAAAACTAAATTTCTTGAATTTTGTATTGAATTAATTCAGGCTTACTCCACTCCTAGCGCTTTAAACACAGCATCTTCAGGTGACTGATAAAATATCAAATTAAATTTGCCCATAAGTTCCGGGGGTACTGTAGCCATGTCAGATGCAGAAGTAATTGGCAACAAAACTTTTTTAGCTCCACTGTCTAGACAGACTTGAAGTACATTAGCCAGTTCCTCAACTTTAATGATTGTACCACTGATGCTAAGATTTCCAAGAACCGCCAAGCTACTGATCACTGGTTTATTTAGCGCAGCAGAACAAAGCGCAATGAAGGCAGTCAAGGATAATTGGTTTGCGATGCCGACGCCATTTAAGTCCTGAAGATGCATTAAATAGTCTTTGGTCGAAGTGCTGATGGTACCACTGATATTTTTACTGTTGGCTTTCAAATACCTGTAGGCTGTGTCGATAGATTCTTTGGCTTTGCGATCAGATCCAATCCCTGTTTTTTCAAACTTTCCTGAGCCGGTAACCATTTCTGTTTCAAGCTTAAATACACCCGGCATTCCGGATTTCCCACGATCGATTGTATAGACCTGGCCTGGTTTGAGCAGCCCTTCAGGAATGAGTTTGCCACCACCTTGCTCGGGTACGGGAACGAATTCCTCAGTAAAGTCTTCATTGTCGATGTATGAGAAATTAACATCATAGAATTCCATGCCGCCGATCTTCTTGAGCTGTTCTTTCACACGACGGCGACTTTCCAAAGCAAAACGGAGAATCTCTTCGACATCTTTTTTCTCAAATTTCCCATGGGGATAAATTAGTTTAATGAGGCCTGATACCATTTTTCTCACTGCAATTACATCACGCTGATTGAGGTTATTGCCAAGCTTGTAGTATCGGTCCAACGCGTCAGCATAGGAAGTCTTTCTAAGTTCTCTTAAAACTTCAGAGAGATAATCCGTGATGAAGCCATAGTCATTGGTAAAGAAGTCCGGTCTATATTTAGGGATCTCCCAGCCTGGCAGATAGCAGTGCATACGGTCAAAGAATGCGCTGTCATAGGCCATGGCTTCTGGGAACGGATCAAATAGATGCGATGTCTTTAGCAGCACGTCAACGCTTTGATTTATGTTGCCGATAAATACAATGGATGCAGAAGCATTCTTTTCCTCTTTCCCTCTAGAGAAGGAGCCGGATGCCATAAAGTCCTTCATAATCTGGATGCCATCTTTGTCTTTGAAGGTAATTCCAGCTACCTCATCAAAAGCGACGCAGTCCCACATTCCGACAAGACCGACTGTCTTATTGG
>CAYWSF010000192.1:0-4049 GCA_964460725.1 uncultured Desulfosporosinus sp. | reverse complement strand
ACCGGGACCACGGAACTCAATACTTAAAAACTCTAAATGCCTTTTGTGAAAAAATCTTGGTTTCACCTTTATTAGAAGGGTCATGCTTTTGAAAATATGACTCTATTGAATTTTCATTACTATTACTTGATGATGAACATCCAATTATGCAGAATAACAATATAAGAATTACTCCGGCAATTCCTTTTAAAATTCTATACACAACATTCACCTCAAACTCTTTCCTATATCTTTTGATAACGACTCCATTTTGTCAATACTTGAATTTCAGAACGTATCTTTGATAATAACGGTCAATATATTCTGCTACACAATAATGTGAACCTTTTTAATAATCCAAAAAGGCTATTGACTCTCCTGTAAGGGGAGAATTTATAATGAATTTGTAAGCAAGAAATGGTTTAAGGAGAGATAGCTGTGTATCGGATAGGACAATTTTCTAAAATCAATAAGGTCACTGCCAAAACTCTTAGGTATTATGATGAAGTTGGCTTACTGCAGCCCGCTTTTGTCGATGAAAAAAATGGATACCGCTATTATACTTCTGATCAATTACCTGTACTACATAGAATCATTGCCCTTCGCCAAATAGGCTTTTCTATCGATGATATTTTAGTAATACTCAAAGGGCAAGATATTTGCGGTATTTTCGAAAGACGAAAGCAGGAACTTGAAGGTTTAATTGAGGAAAGCCAACGCCAGCTATCTCAAATTAATCATTATCTAGCAAAAACGAAAGGAGCTTTTAACATGAATTATGAAGTTGCCTTGAAAGAATTACCGGAAGTTATTGTTTATTCGGTGCGTATGGTGATACCAGACTATAATTATTACTTTGAAATTATCCCGAGGATCGGAAAAGAAGTTTCAAAGGTTAACCCTGAATTAAAATGTGCTGTTCCGGAGTATTGCTTTGTCATCTACCACGATGGTGAGTACAAAGAAGAGAATATTGATATTGAATTTTGTGAAGCTGTGATTTCTTTTGGCAAGGACACTGAAACAATCAAGTTTAAAAAACTCGAGAAGATAGATAATGCTGCATGTGTTTATCACAAAGGCCCCTATAGCAGTATAGGTAACGCATATGCTCATCTCTTTAAGTGGATTGAAGATAATGGTTATCTGCCAAGCGATAATCCCAGAGAATCATATATCGATGGAATCTGGAATAAGGAAGATGAGAATGACTGGCTTACTGAATTGCAAATTCCAATTATAAAAAAATAAATCTTCGGCCACTGGGGGCCTGCTCAATTTTGAGCAGGCCCCCTATCCGTGTGTCAGTCAGTGTGTAAATAGGCCTTTGTTAGCATAACGATCAGCTGCTTATGCTTTGAAGCAACAATGGTAACAATGGATTGTTATTACCCGTTTTCCAGGAGAGGATCAGGTTTACATTTATCTCATTCTGATCATATTCTAACTTTACAATATGTACATTTTTCGGTTTGGATTTTAGGTACAAGGTTGATTGGATAGAGATCCATTTTCCAGATCCAACTTTTAATAAAATATTTCGCAGGTCGGGTTCAAGAATAATCGTATTTTGGTTTTCACCCAGGATAGATTCTGCTATCCAATCAAAGAAGGTTGGAGATAAATACCGGGGAAATAATATAATATGTTCCCCAACCAGATCTGCCTTATGTATAATATCGACGTTCCTGAATCGATGTTCTGAAGGAACAACCAAAACTAATTCATTAGTTGCAATTTCTTGAGAGCATATATTTTTAATATCCGTACTTACTGTAGCCGAAGTAATGGATAAATCCAACTCTCCTTTGTACACTGCACCAAGTAAATCCGATTCTATAATTCCTTTGGTAAATAAGATTTCAACATTTGGATACGTAGAACTAAACGAACTGATAATGCTTGCGATATCCTCAGTGTCAATGTCGCTCTGATAACCAAGTCTCAAATATCCATATTCCCCAATACTAGTTTTACTTATCCTGTCTCTTAATTTTTCAAGTCTGGTTACCAGGTCTTTTGCTTCATAGAAAAACATTTGCCCGGTATTGGTTAACTGAGGATTCCTTCCGTCCCTGGTAAATAACGACGCCCCCAGATACACTTCCAATCGCTTAATATGCTTACTGACATTGGACTGGGTAGTAAATAATTGCTCGGCTGCCTTTGTGAAACTGCCACATTCAGCTGCAGCAATAAAATATTTGAGACTTTGGGTATCCATAAAATATCTCCAATTCAACCTTTCGTTCGCCTGATATTACCGTATATTGTATATTGTATTCCATAATGGACTACCTTTCAATAAGAACATTCTATATAATAATTTTCCAATTTGTTGTAAATTAATTATAATTATCACAAACAGCAAACTTGGGCATACGTGGGAAGACCTGAGATGGCTGATTGTATTTTATATTGATAAAAAATTTTAAAGGAGAGTTTCATATGAAAGCTTGGGTATTTAAAGGAACTAATCAACCCCTGGAACTTCAGGAAGTTTCGGACCCGCAACCCGCACCCGGAGAAGTCGTCATCGATATCAAGGCAAGTGGCCTATGTCACTCTGACGTCTCGGCCCTCGACGATCCCGACTGGATCGTGAACTTTGCGAAATTACCTGTTGTTCTAGGCCACGAGCCGGCAGGCGTAGTGTCCGCATTAGGTGAAGGCGTTACTAATTTAAAGATCGGTGACAGAGTTGGTATCCCCTCCGGCCCGCCGAATTTTAACGGCTACGCACGTGACGGTGCTTATGCGGAGAAAACGACCGCACTTGCGGATGCTGTTGTCAAGATTCCCGATAACCTGGATTATATAAAGGCAGCGGCCGGTACCGATGCCGGCAACGTCTCTTATCATGCAGTAGTCACTATCGGAAAGGTACAGCCGGGCGAGAAAGTCGGCATTATTGGGATCGGAGGGCTTGATCAAATCGGCGCTCGCATCGCTGTGCTCAAGGGTGCAGAGGTTTATGCCGTGGAGATCAAGAAGGATGCATGGCCACTGGCAGAATCGCTCGGTGTGAAGAAGACCGTCTCCGACATTACAGAGCTTGCCGACATCGGATTGGACATGGTCGTTGACTTCGCCGGCTTTGGCACTACGACTGCCGGTGCTATCAACACAGTGCGCCCCTTTGGCCGTGTGGTCCAGGTCGGCATGGGCCGGCTTAAGGCTGAAATTGATACAAACAATCTGATCATAAATCATATCCAGCTCCTGGGGTCCATGGGCGGAGGAACAGAAGATCTGGCGGGCGTCTATGAGCTAATGGCTTCCGGCGGACTGGATCCTACACTGTCCACAGTGAAATTCAACGAAATCAACGATGGACTGGAGCGACTGCGTCAGGGCACGGTTACAGGGAGGCTCGTCGCAGATCTGCAAGACAGCATTTAATTCAACAGATTCAATCGTAACCTACACCTTAATTCGATAAAGTACAATTAAGTTCGCAAAAATAAAAAGGTAAAACCATCGGCAACTCCGAAATTGGTAAGTGAGAAGCAAACCAAGGAGGAGTGTTCACCGATGGTCTACTCTAATACTAATTTAAATTTAGAAAAAATGCTATTAAATTTTATGTCGAATGAAGATCCTATGTTGTCGATGCTCAAATGGCTATGCGAGCAGCTGATGGAAGCTGAAGTCACAGCAAAAATCGGTGCCTCTAAGTCTGAACGAAGCCCTCATCGCTCAGGGTATCGCTCAGGCTACCGGGTCAGAAGATTTGACACCCGCATGGGCACGATGTACCTTTTTGTACCTAAGCTTCGCAATGGTGGCTATGTAGAAAAAATCTACCCCAAAGTTGTGGAACTCCTCTGTGAAATGTATTTACACAGCTACCTGACTAGTTCGAAGAGACCAGTTTAACCAGCACTATTTCTGGTCGATTATAAAATCTAATTGGTAAAATACTTTCTCCTAAACCAGAACTAATTATCATATTCGTGGACCCTGACTTAAATTGTCCATAGTCGTATTTGGGAAAAAGCCCTTGTCCTGGGGCAACAATCGCACCAATGATAGGAAGCCGGACTTGGCCGCCATGAGTATGTCCAACT
>CAYWSF010000191.1:0-4059 GCA_964460725.1 uncultured Desulfosporosinus sp. | reverse complement strand
TCCCTTAATAAACCACTCCTAGCTAGAGAAATACCAAATCATTTTCCGGGCAGTCCCTATCCTTTCTGTCCATCAGTGCGTTCAAGACCATCTCCAAGATACGTACTGCCCCTCTGTAACCGACGACCGGCAAAGAGGCATGGACATAACGATCCATGATCGGAAATCCTATTCGGACCAAGGGGATATCCTCACTACGCGCCAACAGCTTGCCGTGCGTGTCACCCATGAGTATTCTTGAGCATACTCCTGTAGGTATTCAATCTATTCTCTACATCTGACAATTCACGGGCTATAACTTTTTCCGTTGTGTCAATAAGCACAGGATCTCCGAAATATTCCGCGATCCTCCGGAATCTTAGCAACCATGTCGCTGACTTCCTTCATTTTTTGTTCAGAATAGCTCGCCAGTTGTTCCGCACGCTCCTGGGCACCGATAAAATCACCCATCATCCTGTAGGCTTCAACTGTTTCTGTAAAGAGTGAATCGAGGACTACTACCGGTCGCTTGGTCTGGTCGGTAATGCTTTGAGCATTTTTCGTCGCGTATTCCATATTATCGGTTTCCAGATCGGTCATGAATACAATGATATCTGGAGAAAGCTTGGCGATTTCTTCCAAATTAGCCGTACATTTTTCACCCATCCAGCCGCCAAGAACCGGAAGGTTTTGGGCACGCTCGCTCAGGTACTGTAAAAACAGAAACAGAAAATAGTGAAAAAGCCCTCGTTGGGTTAAAAATTCTGTAATGTTGATTTCCTCAAGAGGCATATAATAAGCGGATAGTTTTGAATAATGCATTTTATCGCTCGTCAAGATTATTATGCGATTGGGTAAAAAAATTTTCTTGTATCAATGTAGTGCATCATTCTTGACGAGCGACTTTTAATAGAGTATCATAGTGTTGTCGAGGGGGGCATCCGATGAGTCAACACTATAACTAGAATTATACCAAAGAAGAAGTTGCGGTGATTTTGCAGAGAATTCAGGACTGCGTTCGTGGTGGAAATACACGATTGCTAAAAATGAAAATCGGCAAGGAAACCTTAATTTAATCCGTGAATATAACCTTACGTCCGAAAAGCAGCGGCGCATCTTTCTTTAAACCGAAACTGAAGATTTTTGTCACTCGCTGTAAAATACAAGCATTGGTTATGAATACGAAACGCTGTATGTCTTTTGCCCACAGGTTACCTTATTCAATCTCGATAATGAGAAAAATCTGGTAGATATATATACCAAGTTTAATATCATCGACATGGAAACAGGAAGCCGGGGCGTAGTTGTTTCGTTCCATGAGCGCAACAAGCCGATTGCTTACCTTTTCAGGTGAGCAATCGGCATTTTAAAAAAGGAGGAACCACCATGAGCAACCAGATTGTCTTTTGCCCCAAATGCAACCAGGATACCAATTATTTGGTCAAAGAATATACGGAATCCGCTGAATTGAAGGAAGAAGTATTTGAGTTTACTGCGAAAACTGCATCCTGCGAAAAATGCGGCACAAACCTCTATGTTGACGAACTTGAACAAGCGAATCTAAAGGCGCTGCATGACGCGTATGGTCAGCAGCATGATGTCATCCTGGCCCTATTGATTGCAGTTAAGAGCAAACGGATCAAACGCGTATCGATAAAGGCATGATATCATCTCTCTTGAGGATAATTTGAAAAGTGATCAGGCTTATAAGAAAAGCAAAACCGCGACGGAAATGCTCTCAAACATACCCATTGCTCCCCAACGGTCAAAAATAGACATTGTTGTAGGCTAACTTTTGTCACAATGCCAGGACATTACCAATATGGCCTGGCAAAAAGCACTGTATTATGTTCAGGGATTTTCTTGTGCTTTTTACCGCACCTTCTTGTTTACAGGGGATTGGGATTGTGAAGCCTGGATGCACGGCTCTGCATACCGGGATATTTACAGGCGCTGCACAACTGCTGCTTTGACCCTATTGACAATGTAGATGAATTTGACGTTTCTTCTCTGTCGAGTGAAGAGAAATTGCGCTTGGACAGCATCGCCCAATAGGATCATTCCGAAGCAGTCTATCGGTGAGTATTTCACAGCGGTTAAAGAAAAGTACCACATGCTTACCCCTGCAAATGTTAAGGATTATACGCAGAACCTGTTTTCTCAAATATAACCCGAGGGGGTTGCTCCATACGCCATCACCTAAAAAGTGGTGGCTTTTTGTTTTAGCGGCAACAAACTGTCAGTTTGTTGCTTCTTCTTATTGCTGGTTTTCCGGCTTGACCACGCTCCATGCTATACAGGCAATTTTAGCGCTGACCCTCTCCCTGACTGTTTCATTTACAGCCTGATAATTCAAGCGATCCAAGACTTTCTTTTTTTGCATTTGGGTAAGGGGTTTTCCCATCTCTAGTCTATTTATATAGTAAGCCGCAGCTTCTGCTAAGGGCAGGATACTCTCTCTCCCTGTATTTATATAAGTAACTTCCGGGAATAAATTCTGAAGCCAAAGGTAATTCACACTGCAGTAAAGTGCGTTATTCATCGGTATATTACTGCCTTCAAGCGAGAGTACATCTTTCCTTAGGACATCGAGAACAGATTCCTTCCTTTCCACGAAATGGCAAACAAAACAGTGCTTTTTGCTGGCGCTTATCATTTTTTCCAGTCCTTCCCGACTGCTAAACCCGGGGGACATGATTCCCGTCACTAAATCAAACCTTTTTTCCCAGTCCAGTGACTTAAGATCTGCTTTCTCCCAATCCAGTTCTTGGAATTTAACATTTTCCATTTTTCTGGACGCCTTGTTTTCTGCTGCTAATTGCAACATTTTAGGAGATATATCCACCCCGACTACAGATTTTGCTTTTTGGGCGAATTCAATGACAAACTTTCCGGGGCCGCAGCCAACATCCAAGACAAGACTATTTTTTTGCAGCATGTTCTTTTTTAGCAGTAAATCCAAAACCTTTGTTATCCGTTCATCAGATCTATGACGGTTAAAATTCTCAGATCGCTTATCCCACATCTCTTTGCTTTTCTTCGCATTAATTGCGTCTTGTTTCCAGATTTGCTCAAAATAATCAACACTTGCGTTAATAAGTCCCACTCCTTAAGTCGAATTTTTATCGTCACCACTTTTGAGCTCTTTCACGGGAAAATCGTTCAGGAACGATACGAACCGCATTGTCTGTATGCAGTCCTCCATGATTTCCGCCTTTCAATTTTCAATTGAGCTATAAATCTTCTAAACTAAAGGCAGTGTATACACATAACAATTAAAACGCATTTCTGACTGTTCACAATCGAAAATGCGTTTGTTCCCAACACCAAGGGGTTTCGCATCTTTCTTTCCTTACCTCGTCCTGTTCAAAGACGCGGTATCGCGGGAGGCCGCAGCATTTATGCTTCGACCCTGTGAGTCTGAACTCAGGCCACAGTTACATAGCATTGCCTTAGTAAACTGCGGCTCGAAAGAGCATTTGATATTCTTTTTTTCACAATTCCCTTTATGATCAGAATCAATATGCTTACTTGTTATTATCATAATATATCATATATCCCCATTAATGTCTGTTGCTTTTGCATCAAAAAATTTTATTTTTACATCAATTTAAAGTGCATCGGCTGGTTAAGTAAAACAAGGTTCATTACTCATGCTCCAAGGGATGCCAAGGTAGTACATAAAGACCTCGCAAGTAATTACGGGGTCTTTCAAATCCTATAATTGCGAAAACCAAAAACTAATATCTAATTCCTTACTGATATCGCGATCCGATCCGGCTGCACTTTTGTTACCCGGCTGACGATATCCTGAATACTACTTACTTCATTCGGCGTTAAATCGGGGGCATAGACGATTACCGTGACATTTTGCGCAAGAACATTCGCCACAGCATCCCGAAACCCCTTTATTTTAAGCAGATTCTCGATTTCTTCTTCCTGAAGGATTTTCGCACTGAGTTCCAGCCATTTTTCCTGAGCTTGCTCTTTACTCTGCTCATGCGTGGAGTTTAGCACCTCCAGGAGCATAGCTTTGGTTTCCTGGCGAAACTGATCTCGTTTCAAACGATAATTTACAAA
>CAYWSF010000190.1:0-4064 GCA_964460725.1 uncultured Desulfosporosinus sp. | reverse complement strand
TAATGAAAATAAACATGAAGCAGAGAAGCCGACCTTTATTGATTGTCCGCCTGGAAGTGCCTGTATCGTTATGGAAAGTATTAAAGATGCCGATTATTGTATTCTGGTAGCAGAACCTACATTGTTTGGCGTGCATAATCTCAATATGGTTTACGAACTGGTCAAGATATTTAACAAACCATTCGGAGTGGTTCTGAACAAATGCTTGGCAGGAGAAAATCCGGCGGAAAAATTCTGTTTAGAAAAAAGCATCAGGATTTTAGGTCAAATTCCCTATGACCATGAGCTTGGGAGAATCAATTCCAATGCCGGAATTGCAGTTAAGGAAAGTGATCAATACAGGGATATATTTTCGTTACTGCTGAAAACGGTGGCAAAGGAGGTGCAGCATGAAACAACTCCTAATCCTTAGCGGGAAAGGCGGTACCGGAAAGACAACCATAGCCGGTGCATTCATCAAGCTTTCTAACGCCAAGGCATATGCGGATTGTGATGTGGATGCACCCAATCTGCACCTTATTACAAAACAGCATTTCGAGCCGGAGAAAACAGATTATTATGGTCTGCCAAAAGCAGAGGTAAATCCCGAATTGTGCATTGAATGTGATCAGTGCAGACAAAGCTGCCGGTTTGACGCCATTTTAGCTGAGAAGGGATATAAAGTGGATTCCTTTGCCTGTGAAGGTTGTGGTGTTTGTGAGGTCGTTTGCCCTATAGGAGCAATAACTTTACAACCGGCTGTAGCCGGAGAATTGATACTGTATGCTAATGAGGGAAGAGTCTTTTCCACTGCGCAGCTTAAAATGGGAAGTGGTACCTCCGGAAAGCTGGTTACCGAGGTAAAACAGCAGATGAAGTCGCAGTCGGCTAATGCTGAGCTCGCTATTATTGATGGTTCTCCGGGCATTGGCTGCCCGGTTATCGCATCCCTAAGTGGTGTTGACATGGTTTTAATTGTGGCTGAACCTTCCATCTCAGGCATCAGTGATATGGAACGTATCATAAGCACGGCGGCGAGATTTAGCATAAAAACAGCAGTTTGTATAAACAAATTTAATACCAATCTTGAAAATTCAGATAAAATAGAGTTGTTTTGTAAAGAACAGGGACTGCCTTTGAATGGTAAAATACCTTTTGATACGGATGCAGTAAAAGCGATCAATAATGGACAAACCATCGTGGACATTGATTGTGCATCAGGAAGGGCAGCAAAAGCGGTCTACAATAAGTGCATGGAACAGCTTCTCGAAGAAAGAGATGGGTTCGGAGCGTTTCAAGTAAGTGGCGAGAATCCTGGACGATATATTCTTAATATAAAAATGGAGGAAAAGAAATGATGAAGATTGCAGTTGCAAGTGAAAACGAAATGGTAACCGCGCATTTTGGACATTGTGCCAATTTCAATATTTTTGAAACAGAAAAGGACCAAGTAATTAAAAGCGAATCCATTCCTAATCCGGGACACAGACCGGGCTTTCTGCCAAACTACCTCAATGACCTGGGAGTGAATGTGATTATCTCAGGTGGTATGGGAGGCGGCGCTATTGAAATCTTCAATGCAAAAGGCATTGAAGTTATCACAGGAGCATCCGGTAATGCGAAAGATGCTGCAACAGAATATCTCAAGGGTACACTTAAATCCACCGGTGTTGTTTGCCATGATCATCTGCATCATGGCGATTGCGGAAATTAAATAAAATTTATCAAAAAGCTGTTAATATATTCATATAATCTGCTAATATAAGGGAAAGACAAACCATGTCTTTCCCGGAGGAAGCAAGGGGACGTTCTTTTTGCTTCTTTTTTATTGTTTGATATGAAAATATCCATTTTCATGATCGTTTGTGTTTAAACGGGCCAAGGGGGTTTGGTAGTGCGGCCAAGGGAGAAGGTTAATTTGCCATTGATGCGTATTAATATTTCGAGAGAAAGGTGAGGTTAGAATAATGTATACTTGTGCCATGTGCAGCGAACATAATTGTAGAACAGGGTCAATTGAAAGATTACCTCTTAATTGTCCAAGCAATGAAAAGGAAGAACAGGAAAAAATCAAGAATATATATCTTGAAGACGATAATAATAAGTTAGCGTATAATTCTGCGCTGGTTGAAGCAGAAGGTTACTGTAAAAAAACAAGGCTCGAAGAGATAGTTGATTTTGCAAACAAATGTAATTTTAGAAAGCTGGGAGTGGCCTTTTGCATAGGACTAAGTAAAGAAGCAGAGATTTTATGCAGAATATTAAAAAATAATGGTTTCAATGTAGATTCGGTAGTATGCAAAAATGGAAGTATTCCAAAGGAGTTTTTGAAAATCAAAGATCGAGAGAAGGTAAGACCGGGTACTTATGAACCAATGTGCAATCCGATTGGACAGGCAACATTTCTAAATATCGCTGAAACAGATTTGAATATTCTCATCGGATTGTGTGTTGGACATGATTCGCTATTTATAAAATATTCTAACGCACCGGTGACTGTATTTGCAGTCAAGGACAGAGTATTAGCACATAATCCTATAGGTGCGGTGTATCTTGCAGATAGCTACTATAAAAATAAATTATATAAATAATTGTAACGGAATTTGAATTTGTTTAATCCTATATGGTTCTGAGGCCTGAGGCTAGCGTGAGAATGGAAGGAAAAGACTGAATCTTGATGAAACCAATGATCTGTTGCTCAAGGCTGGCTTTGATCTTTCGGTGCCCCAAGAGGCTTCGCAGTATGGACGAAAGATGCCTGCTTACCCCCCGGTATCACCATCCTGCGGTCAAGGTGAAGGATTAAATCAAATCATCAGTAATGAGGCAATGAAAAGAAGAACTCCCTACGAGATATGCGTGGGGGGTTCTTCTTTTCTTGAAATCCTCTGCACAATTCAAATTCCAAAATATCACAAAAAATTGGTGTCGTTTCATATACTGCGGTACAAACCTTATCGAGGTACAAGCCTAATTAAGGTTAAATTAAAAGCTTTATGCAAAATGCGAAAGCACAAAGGAGGAAACCGCGCAATTTACAGGTGCTTCACGCAATTTGTCGAACCGCTTCAGCCTACTGATTCCAATTAGTTATTCAATACCAGTTGGCTGATTACCGATGCTGCAAGTACTCCGTCGATCAGAATACCACTCCCGTTGTTGTCGTGAACTTCATAATTATCGGTTTAACCAAGGGTTTTCCACTTGTTGATGCTACCTTGCCGGAAATATGCAGCGTATACTCTGCGCCCGGTTGGTAATTAGTTGTTGTTTTAATTGTAACCAAGTTTGGTGTACTTCCAGATTGAAGCTGGGTCGCAATTTTACTGCCGTTTTTGTCAGTAATATAGAAGTTATCCTGGTTTACTGTTGTCGGATCTACGCTTTGGCTAAACCTGATCGTCCATTGCTCGTCTACAGCGACATTTGTCTTAGCCGGCCATTCTTGGTGATTGGAAGCTATTTGTATTTTATACGTCGTAGACTGGCCACAGCAAGAGACTTATGCATGGCGGTTACGATATCGGCGCGCGTGCAACTCGCGTTAGCGATCCCATAACCGGTAAGCGAATACCCGATAATTGTTAGGACATGAAATGTTATCATTTTATCAGAAAGTGGTGATTCTGTTGAATCTGTCAATTCATGAACTAAGCTCACTGGCAGAGGCAAATTTTCATCCTGTAATAGTTGAGTCCAACGGCGGATCTGTTTGTCCGGGTTTTCTTACACTGGTTTAATAAATCCTTGATTTTCTGGGATTGGGCTACCTGCATAAACCCAATTACCATCGGCATTTTATGCAGTTGAGCTTCCAGAACGGTGAATACCTGGGCGATTTCCAAGCCATTGATCGATTGTTTGTCACCAAATAGACTCTTGTATAGGCTTCGGTCTTTATGAACAAAATCGACCCTATCAGGAATAGGGATATAGGCCTCTTCAGTGAAGAAGCCTTTCTTAATGAGAAGTTCGTCTGTCTTTTTCTGCAAATCCTGAACTTCATCAATGCATTGATTGGCAAATTGTTGCACATCCGGGCGGTTAGAGCCGATTAACATATTAAAGTATTTTATGGCTCCGTA
>CAYWSF010000189.1:0-4075 GCA_964460725.1 uncultured Desulfosporosinus sp. | reverse complement strand
TCGTGTATCTCATCTGCGCAATGGCCATTATCGCGGTTTTGCCTGTGATTGGTTATCATGCGCTGCCGGTTTCTGCCCAAGTCAACCGACTGGAATCATTGCTGGTCAGTCAGGGTATGTTGAATGCCGATCAGGTAACCCCCGCATCTGATGAGCCGGAAATAACCGTGCGACAATCAATTACCGATGCAGTCAGTTACCTTGCTTACGCAGAGAATGCCAGGCTGCCGGCCTGGTTTGATAAGAATCTGGCGGAAAGCGGGACATTTAAGGTAAGGCTCGGCTTTGAACAGACTTGGCCGCAAAGCGACGAAGATATTAATAAGGGCAATGTTATGGGTACATACCTGATGCTGCCGGCTGAGGCGATTGACATCAGCGATTATCATTGGGCGATCGATATGCAGTCTTTGGCTGAAAAACCAAGAGCAGGGACATCCTCAGTCACGGTCCAGGGTAACCGAGGCTTGTACCGAATTAATTGGACGCTGGATATGCAGATGGGCATACCGACTTTGTCTATTGAACTGGATAATCGGGAGATCCTTAAGCAGGACCTGAAGGGTTTCACTGATCAAATTGCCAAAACCTACCCGCCAGGTCAAACGATGTACTCCCAGCCTACCTTAGAGGATATGAGCCTGCGGCTGGAAACTCCGGAAGTTACTGTGCTGTTGGTCTTCGGAAATATCGATATTAATGTTGACCCCTACGAGGATAAGATTCGTTATTATCTCAACTTAAATGCTTTGTATATGAATGAGAAACCATAATCTCCAAATGCCCTCCATAACCATTAAAATAGGTCCCCGACAAACGAGCATTTGTCGGGGACTTGTTGTTAGTAAGTTGTTGGTAATGCCAACAGTAAGAACTGCTCAGGTATCATTATTCCTTGCCAGAGGGTTATTGACTCTGAAAGTGTTTAATCGGACATGTCGGTGGGCTTGACAGGAAACGCGGGTTATAGGAACATGAAAAGAGAGTCGTAAGAGCAAAGACAAAAGGCAGAATCTCCAAGAGGTTTTTAAGGGGAAAGACAGAATCAGTGTCGTAAAACAATACAGCTTGATTGGCAGGGCGAAAATGGAATACTTAAGCGGAGTGGTCGAGAGAATTACATATGCAAATGAAGAAAATGGCTTCAGTGTGATCAAAATAAAGTCCAAGGGTTATTCAGAGCTCGTCACGGTCGTAGGAAGTCTGGCAGCTGTAAATGTTGGCGCAATAATTCGGCTTAAAGGTGAATGGAAAATGGATAGCAAGTTCGGCAAACAGTTTGTTGCGCAGGATTATCGCGAGACTCTGCCGGCAACAGTGGCCGGTATTCAAAAATACCTGGGAAGCGGGCTTATCAGGGGTATTGGGCCGGTGTTTGCCAAGAGAATTGTGCAGCATTTCCAGGAAGACACTTTAAGAGTATTGGAGGAGGATGTCGACTATTTAGTCGAAGTTGAGGGTATCGGACAAAAACGACTGGCGATGATTAAGAAAGCATGGCAAGAGCAAAAGGAGATTAAAAATGTTATGCTTTTTTTGCAAGGCCATGGAGTATCAACGGCCTTTGCTGTGAAAATATTTAAGACCTACGGTAATGAGAGCATCGAAATTGTAAAAACCAATCCCTATCGGTTGGCCGATGACATCTGGGGCATTGGGTTTAAAACTGCAGATAAAATAGCCTTGCAGATGGGTTTCGAGAAAAATTCTTTTGCACGCTGCCGCTCGGGGATTGTGTATGTACTTAACCAACTATCCAATGAAGGGCATTGCTATGGAAAAAGGGAACAACTACTGGAAGAAGCGGAAAAAATCCTGGAGATTCAGAAAGCGCAGGTTAATTTGACGCTTGACAGTATGATTGAAAAAAAGGAAGTCATCTTTGAAGAAGAGGATGCGGTTTATTTATTGCCCTTTTATCATAGCGAAGTGGGAATAATGCAGAGAATAAAGGCTATCCTTGCCGTGGATGCTCCCTATTCTACGAAAGATGTGGATGGCGTCATTGAAATGATCCAAAAGCAGAATGCGATTAGTTACGATGCGGTGCAAAAGGATGCGGTTAAGATGGCAGCGGCTTCAAAGTTCATGGTGCTTACGGGTGGTCCGGGAACAGGAAAAACGACCGTAACTTTGGCAATCATCAAGGTATTTCAATTACTTGGTGCCAGAGTTTTACTTGCGGCACCCACCGGCCGGGCAGCCAAAAGAATGTCTGAGACCACCGGACTGGAGGCCAAAACCATTCACCGTTTACTGGAGTATAAACCGGCGGAAGGTTATAAAAAGAATGCCGATTACCCCTTGGAATGTGACGTGCTGATTATCGATGAGACTTCTATGGTGGATACTATTTTAATGTACAACTTACTTAAAGCTGTGGCTGATGAAACAGTGGTCATCCTGGTCGGTGATGTTGATCAGCTTCCATCGGTAGGAGCCGGCAATGTGCTTAACGACATTATTGATTCAGGTATTATTAATGTCGTTAAATTGACCAAGATATTCCGCCAAGCCCTGGGCAGCGCCATCATTACTAACGCCCATAGAATTAATCAGGGTAAATATCCGGACTTGAAAACTAAACGCAGTGGGGATTTCTTTTTCATTGAGGAAGATGAGCCGGCTAAGGTGGTGCAAACCATTAAAGAGCTTTGTACCAAGAGGCTGCCTGCTTTTTACAAAGTTGATCCGATCAACAGCATACAGGTGCTGTGTCCGATGCAGCGGGGAGAAACAGGGGCAGTAAATCTGAATGTGGTTTTACAGGAGGCCTTGAATCCTTCCTATATTTCCATTAAGCATGGCGGCACAGTCTTTCGACTTGGCGATAAGGTTATGCAAATCAAGAATAACTATGACAAGAATGTTTTTAACGGAGATATTGGAAGTATTAATAATATTGACAGCGAGGATAGGACGCTTGTCTTAAAATTCGATGAAAACCTGGTGGAGTATGATGTCACTGAGCTTGATGAAGTTGTTTTGGCTTATGCCACTACCATCCACAAAAGTCAAGGCAGTGAGTATGAGATTGTAGTGGCACCTTTAACTTTGCAGCACTATATGATGCTGCAGAGAAATCTCCTTTATACTTGTGTTACCAGGGCTAAGAAAATATTTGTTCTGGTAGGGACAAAGCAAGCAATCGGTATTGCAGTGCGCAACAATAAGACTGCGAAGCGGAATACACGTTTGGCGGAGAGGCTTATGCATCCCCATAGCTAAAGCAAGGGGCTTTACGGCACTTGCTGTAATACTTTTTCAACAAATGCCCTGACAACCATCGGATCAAACTGGGTTCCTGCATTTATTTTTATTTCCCTAATTGCAGCATTCACACTTAGTGCCTTGCGATAAGGCCTATCACTGGTCATAGCATCATATGCATCGGCAACGGCAATAATCCTTGCTTTCAAAGGTATTTCTTCGCCTTTTAAATTCCCAGGATATCCCTTACCATCCCATCTTTCATGATGGGCCAAGACATAATTTGCTAATTGGGAAAACTCATTTATGGAATTCAATATACGATAGCCGGTTTCCGGATGCCGCTTGATTTCCTGCCATTCGGGATCACTCAACCTATCGGCTTTATCCAGTATCCGGTCATCAAGTGTTATTTTCCCAATGTCATGCATTAAGCCCACAAGTCGAAGCTCATTGATATCATCGATACTTAAACCTAAAGCTTCTCCTATGGCTTGACATAAAAAACTTGTCCGGGCAGAATGCTGCTGTTCTCTTTCGTTTTTTTCATAGAGCGTTTTGATCATTGCTTTAACGACCTCATTTCTTTTGCTGGCAGATTCAGCCAGCTTATGTCTATACATTTCATCTTCTGCTTTTATCTGATTATGACTAATATAATAATTACGCTGCTTTCTTTCCTGCTCAATTATCTGCATAACTATATTATTAAGATTATCAATTATATCACTTTCTGTCTGGCCTAATGTTATTTGATTAGATATCTGATAAATATCACCTCTGCTATTATATTCATCACCATATACACTTTTTAACTGTACATTAAATCTTCCAAGCTCCTGTCCTATTGACTGCAATTTCTTTG
>CAYWSF010000188.1:0-4124 GCA_964460725.1 uncultured Desulfosporosinus sp. | reverse complement strand
AATTGGCAGAGCAGCTGATTTGTAATCAGCAGGTTGCGGGTTCGAGTCCCATCGTTGGCTCCAATGATTAATATTTTTGTTTTTAATCAATTGAATTATTCAGCTTCGCGGGGTGGAGCAGCGGTAGCTCGCCGGGCTCATAACCCGAAGGTCAGGGGTTCAAATCCCCTCCCCGCAACCAAGTAAAATCGGACAGCAACGCTGTCTTTTATTCTTTATAATATCTGTTTATATATTATTTGACAGTGTAAATATCTTGTGATAAACTACTTCGAGTAATGACTTGAATCGCAGTATCTTACCGTTGTCTGGGAGGTGTTCGTTAATGCGCGTTGGAATAACATTAGCATGTACGGAATGTAAGCGCCGTAATTATGCTACTATCAAAAATAAAAAAAATAATCCCGATCGTTTTGAAAGCAAAAAGTTTTGCAAGTTCTGCAAAAGCCATACTCTCCATAAAGAAACCAAGTAATTTTTTTTTGCACGGTTTAGACTGCACGCCAGGTAGCGTTGATATAGTGTTAATGACATTCTATGTCATGTTTTAAGGATGTGAATTGATGGGCGCGTTGAAGAAATCGACCAATGCTCAGCGGCAAAAGGGAAAGGCAGCGGAGTATTTCAGTGGGGTTTGGAGTGAGTTAAAGAAAGTAACTTGGCCAAACCGTCAACAATTGGTTGCTTTCACAGGGGTAGTGTTTTTCGCGGTGGCACTTGTGTCCATTATGATGTGGATTGTTGATAGCCTTTTAAGTCTGGCCCTGACACAGCTACTGCCTTAACCCATGCGGTCTGCGGCAGTGTTTGAGGAGGTCCGTGAAAATGGCAAAAGATTGGTATGTTATTCATACCTATTCCGGCTATGAAAACAAAGTGAAGATGAATCTCGAAAAACGTGTAGAGTCCATGAACATGGAAGAAAAAATTTTTCGTGTACTTGTCCCTGTGGAAGATCAACTGGAATTTAAAAATGGGAAACAGAAAGTTACTAAACGCAAGGTATATCCAGGCTATGTACTTGTTGAAATGGAAATGACTGACGATTCATGGTACGTTGTGCGAAATACACCCGGTGTAACCGGATTTGTTGGTACCGGAACGAAGCCGATTCCGTTATTGGATAAAGAGGTTGTCAGAATTCTTCGCCAAATGGGCATAGATGATGTGCGCAAGCAAGTGGATTTCGAGATCAACCAGAGTGTCCAGGTCATTTCGGGTCCGTTTAAGGACTTTGTCGGCGTGGTTCGTGAAATTGTTCCGGATAAAGGCAAGCTGCGCGTAGAGGTGTCTATGTTTGGCAGGGAGACTCCTGTTGAATTAGAGTTTTCCCAGGTTCAAAAATTTGATTAAAGGGCAGCAGTTAACTAACAAGGAGGTGTAATGATAATGGCAAAGAAAGAAATTGGAATGGTGAAATTAGCGATTAGTGCAGGGAAGGCCACACCGGCACCTCCGATCGGACCGGCTTTAGGTCAGCATGGAGTCAATATTATGGCTTTCTGCAAGGAATACAATGAGCGCACCAAGGACCAAGTAGGACTGATTATCCCGGTTGAAATTACAGTGTATGAAGATCGCTCGTTTTCCTTTATTACTAAAACGCCGCCGGCGTCGATATTACTAAAAAAGGCTGCAAATATTGAGTCAGGTTCTCCTGAACCGAATCGTAATAAGGTAGCCTCTGTACCGCAATCAAAGGTGCGCGAAATTGCAGAAATGAAGATGAAGGATTTGAATGCGGCAAGTATTGAGGCAGCTATGCGCATGATTGAAGGTTCAGCGCGCAGCATGGGAATTACTATCGTCGAGGGCTAAGAAAGTTCTGCGTCCCTCTCTTCCGAGGGATAAGGGACAAGAAATGTGGGAGGGCTGTGCCCGCGATCACCACAAGGAGGTTAAATTAATGGCAAAAGTGGGAAAAAAATATCAAGAGGCTGTAAAAGCTTTCGAACGTAATACTTTTTATGAACCTGAGGAGGCCTTATCAATTGTTAAGGCTAACGCAAAAGCCAAGTTTGATGAGACTATAGAAGCTGCTTTCAAATTGAATATTGATACTCGTCATGCGGACCAACAAATTCGTGGTGCGGTTGTGCTTCCGAATGGTACCGGAAATACCCGCTCGGTATTAGTGTTTGCTAAAGGGGAAAAGGTTAAGGAAGCGGAATTGGCCGGTGCGGACTTTGTTGGCGCTGAAGATATGATTGCTAAGATCCAGGAAGGTTGGTTCGATTTTGAAGTAGTGGTTGCAACACCTGATATGATGGGGATGGTTGGTAAGTTAGGTCGTGTTCTTGGACCGAAAGGCCTTATGCCTAACCCGAAAACCGGTACGGTTACCTTTGATGTAGAACGTGCGGTCAAAGAGATCAAAGCAGGTAAGATAGAATACCGTGCCGAGAAAGCAGGTATTATTCATGCACCGATCGGTAAAGCTTCATTTCCTGTTGAAAAACTGCTGGAAAATTATCGCACGTTAGCGGAAGTAATCACGAAAGCCAGGCCTGCTGCTGCAAAGGGCCAGTTTATAAAAAGTGTCACCGTAACCTCGACAATGGGGCCCGGTGTACGTATTAATCCCCTAAAAGTCCTGTAACAATAGTTCCGTTACAAAAAGGGGCATTCGTTGATTACCCCCATATATAGATTCTCAGTCCGCTGTAGAAAGCAGGTGCCGGAAGGCTTAATGTCCTGCCGAGGTTGGAGATAAGCTGATAGATTTTTAATTAGCATATTTAACCTCTGCAAACGCGGAGGTTTTTAGTTTGTTTGGGGAAGGAGGTATGTAAAATGCTAAATATTGAAGAGAAAGGTCAAATGGTCTCAGAGATCAGGGAAAAGTTTCAACAAGCCTCAGCGATTGTCTTAGCAGACTACCGTGGATTAACGGTTGCCCAAGCTACGCTATTGCGTGTTCAAATGCGTCAGGCGGGAGTGGAGTACCGGGTGATGAAAAACACACTCGTGCAGCGTGCCGCCGACGAACTTGGGCTGGAAGGCCTGGATCCCTATCTTAAAGGGCCGACGGCACTGGCTTTTAGTGCTGATCCCGTCGCTCCGGCTAAAGTTCTGATGGAGTTTGCTAAAGTTAATAAGCTGAAAAAATTTAAAATTAAAGCTGGGGTCCTCGAAGGGAAAGTAATTGGACCTGAGGCCGTCAAAGCTCTTGCTGATCTTCCCTCGCGCGAAGTATTGCTGGCTATGGTTCTGCGTGGCATGTTGTCGCCGCTTACCGGTATGGCTAATGTTCTTCAGGGACCGATTCGTAAAATGGGCTATGCTTTGGAAGAAGTGCGTAAACTTAAGGCTGCTCAATAATTTGTTGTTTGTCGATAGGCTGATTACTTATGTATTTATTGCTTGGATATTAAGGAGGAAATAATAATGTCAAAAATCAATGAAATTATCGAAACCATTAAAGGTTTAACTGTGCTCGAACTATCTGAACTGGTTAAGGCATTTGAAGAAGAATTCGGTGTTAGTGCGGCGGCCCCGGTTGCGGTTGCAGGAGTAGCGGCGGCAGCGGCACCGGCAGCAGAAGAGGCAGAAGAAAAAACAGAATTTGATGTTGTACTCGTGAATTGCGGACCATCTAAAATCAACGTTATTAAAATTGTACGTGAAGTAACCTCATTAGGTTTGAAAGAGGCCAAAGAGCTTGTTGACAGCGCGCCAAAAGCAGTTAAAGAAAAGATTGCTAAAGCTGATGCTGAGGCCTTGAAAGCAAAATTAACTGAAGCCGGTGCTGAAGTCGAAATTAAATAATGCTTGGAGATCAAAGAAGGTAATCTTTGTGAGTAGGTTACCTTCTTTCTTACTCATCATTTCTAATTTCATCATCCTCCTATTATATTTTTTCTTAGGGAGCTGACATTTTTCCTGATGTGTTTAACCATGACATTATCACTGATTAACAACAATATTTAAATTTTTCCTTGACAGGGTTTTTCGGTTTTGTTATAATGTATGAATGTTACTGTACATATAATTGGTAAAAATTTGCGTTAACTGTCCAGTTATGGCCCTGAATTTGCGCAGTGACAATAATTTAAGCACTTGGATATTAAGGAGATAGTGGTTTGATTTAGTGAAGTGAGGCGATATATTAACTGTGAAGCGAG
>CAYWSF010000187.1:0-4133 GCA_964460725.1 uncultured Desulfosporosinus sp. | reverse complement strand
ATATAATAAACAAGGAGTTTTAATATTTATGTCGAATATAGAATTAGAGTTTTATTAGGTTATGTGTTGGGTTAGAGGATAGAGGAGTTATTAAAATAATGAAAAGAATGAGTGTTCTGCACAAAACCATCTTAGTGGGATTTATGGGAGTTATTTTTTTTGTTTCCACAGTGACGCCGGTCCAGGCTGATTTACAACAGCAACTAAATCAATCCAAGCAAGAAGTTAATCAGTTAAATGAGGCTTTGAAGATTCAACAGGATAAAGTGGCAGAAGTTACGCCTCAGGTTCTAGCATTAAGGCAATCTGTTGAGGCGTTGAATAATAGTTTGGCACGGGAACAATTACAACTGAAAGAGGAACAAGATAATCTTAAGCAATTGGAGGAAGAACAAAAAATACTTGAGGATCAGCGACAGAAGAACATCAAAGCACTGGGACAATTTTTGAAGAGTAATTATGAAGAAGGTGTAATAACGTATTTGGCTGTGCTGTTCGAAGCCAATAGCTTATCTGATTTTTTAGACCGTGCTGAGAAGGTTAAGGCTGTCGTGGGTAGTTATAGCAAGCTGCAAGAAGAGATCGCCGTTTTAAACGAAAAATTAGATGCTCAAAAAGGACAAATTAAGCAAAAACAGGACGCTATCCAAGCTTCGATACAGGAAAAAGCACGCACACAACAAGCTTTGCAGCAAACCCTGGATAAGCAGGAAGCCATCCTGGCTCAATTAAACAAAGATGAGAAGAAGGCGTTGAATGCTAAGTTATCTGCCCAAGCAGAAGTTAGCAGGGTCCAAAGATTAATTGAGCAGGAAAAGTTGGAGGCGGCCTATGCGTCTCAGCAGAAGCAGAATTCAACCTCTAAAATTTCCCGAGGTACAAATTCCCGAGGAGTTGCAGGCACTGTCAAGATTTCAGGCGGAGCCCAACAGATTCTTAATTATGCGGCTAAATTTTTAGGTACGCCATATGTCTGGGGAGGGACAACACCTTCTGGTTTTGACTGTTCAGGGTATGTGCAATATGTATATCGTAATAATGGGATATCCTTAAGCAGAACTTCCGAACAGCAGTTTAAAAATGGAGTGTCGGTAGCGCGTTCGGAATTGCGTCCAGGGGATCTGGTGTTTTTCCGCACCTACCATTCCGGGGCTTCTCATGTGGGAATCTATACCGGCAACAGCACAATGATTCACTCTTCCAGTGGTGGTGTATCTTACGATGATATGACAAGTTCTTACTGGTCGGCGCGTTATCTGGGTGCGCGGCGTGTCATTTCGCCATAAACAAGAATTTTCATGATTATGTCCATTCCTTTCGCTTCGCTCAAGGCACAAAACGTCATGAAAGCATTTCTTCAGACTTGAACTCTGATAAAACAAACGAATGACATCGAATAACAGTGACATCGAATAACAGAAAAAAAGCCCGTGAACTCCGACAGGAGAACTCATGGGCTTAATTGTAAGCTGCTACTTTTCAGCATCTTGCGTGTCTTGTGCATCTTGCGCATTTTGTAAATTTTCAGGCTTGACGATATTTTCTAAACGTCCCGCACGGCGGACTGCTTCCCGCAGCAAAAATTCTATGTGAGCATTGGTACTGCGAAATTCATCGGCAGCCCAGCGCTCAAGAGCAGAATGAAGTTTAGGGTCAAGCCGCAAAGGGAATTGTTTTTTTATTGCCATAATATTCACACCACATCCGATGATTCAAGCGACCGTTTAAGTAGTCTTAATGCCTTAATAGACGGTCCCGGTATTTATTACAGGCTGCATGGCACGTTCGGAGACAATAGCCACTAACAGATTATTAATCATAGCGGCTTTGCGTTCTTCGTCAAGTTTAACAATGCCGTCATTTTCAATTCTTTCAACAGCCAATTGAACCATGCCTACAGCACCTTCGACGATTATTTGGCGTGCAGAAAGGATGGCGGCCGCTTGTTGCCGTTGAAGCATTGCCCCGGCAATTTCAGTAGCATAAGCCAAATGAGTAAGTCTGGCTTCGTTTACTTCTACGCCGGCTAGATTGAGGCGCTGCTGCAATTCCAGCTTTAATTCATTAGATACCTCTTCAGGATTACTTCTTAAAGACAGCTCATCTCCATTAAACTTATCATAGGCATAACGGGTGGCCACATGTCGCAAAGCGGTTTCACTTTGAATTTCTACAAATTCCTCGTATTTTTCAACATCAAATATTGCTTTAGCCGTATCCACAACACGGAACACAACAACAGCAGCAATCTCGATCGGATTACCTGCAATGTCATTAACCTTGAGGGTTTTGCTGTTAAAATTTCGAACCCGTAATGAAACCCCTTTGCGAACTGTTAAAGGAATACTCAGCCACAATCCTGGTTCACGGACAGTTCCGACGTAACTTCCGAAAAAGACCAGTGCATAAGATTTATTTGGTTGAACTACTAAAATACCGGTTGCTAAAATAATGACAGCTGCTATCAGCAGAATTCCGATCAAGATGTGTCCCTGAAGGAGCAGGGCAATTCCACCGACTAAGAGGGCGAGGAGAAGGATCAGAGCAAGGTAACCATTAAGAGTCCACGCTTTTTTTTCGACCATATTGAAGCCTCCTTCAAATAAATAAATTTTGGTCTTAAGTTAGATGCAACTTAACCTTAACCTTAGCTTTAACTTTAACTTTAACTTTTACTTGATACTAAAATGATATCAGTTTAATATTAGAATGTAAAGAGAACAGAGATAAAAAAGTAAACCTCAAGCCGCTTACTGAAGTACTTACTACACATTCAAAATGGAATAAGGTGAAGTGTAAAAGTGACCGGCTAAAGTTAGGCGGCTTATGGTCGGGTAAAAATAGGAAAAGTTATTCATTAAAATACGATTTAAAAAGGTATAATGAGAAAAAAGTATAATAAGAAAAGCAGATAATAATTAAAGAATATAAGTTTGCAGAGCCTAAGATTACATAAGTATAAGTGAAATAGGAGTGTAACTAGGGAATGGAAAATAAGTTCAAAGAGGCATTGCTCGATAAAAATACGTTATCCGTGACGTGGGAACTTGTACCAGGTAGGGGTGCCAATGAAAAGGCCCAGGAAACCGCTCTTGCCTCGGCCGAACAAGCGGCAAAGGGCGGCAGAATCCATGCGCTCACCATTACAGATAACCCGGGAGGCAGACCGGCCATCCTGGCAGATTATTTAGGGACAGAAATTCTCAAATTAGGGATTGAACCGTTGGTGCATTTTACCTGCAAGGATAAGAACCGGAATCAGATGGAAAGCCAACTCTATGCTTTAGATCGGGCCAAAGTTCGTAACCTCTTAGTGATGACAGGCGACTATTCGGTTTCTGGTTTTCAGGGACGCCCGAAGCCGGTTTTTGATCTTGATCCCTCGAATACCTTGCAACTTATATCCCAGATGAATCAAGGGTTAGAGGTCCCTAGCCCGAAGGGGTCAACTTATCATACTCTCAGTGATTTTTTTGCCGGAGCGGCTGTTTCGCCGTTTAAGTCCACGGAGACGGAAATAATGCTTCAATACTATAAGCTGAAAAAGAAAATTGAATGTGGTGCCCAATTTATTGTCACACAACTCGGGTATGACGTCAGGAAATTCCACGAGCTTCTGCAGTTTCTGAAAATCAATAATCTTGATCTGCCGGTGATGGGAAATATTTTTGTTCTGCCTTATGGAGCGGCAAGAATGATGAATCAGAACAATTTGCCCGGTTGTGTAGTAACAGACAAACTTTTGGCAGAACTCAATTCGGAAAAAAGTGCCCCAGATAAAGGGGTTGGCCGGCGAATGTTAAGGGCAGCTAAATTGTATGCCGTTTTGAAAGGTATCGGCGTGGCCGGAGTTCATATTGGCGGGCATAACCTTAAATATGAGCAAGTAGAATACATTCTTGATAAAGGGGAGGAACTTAGCTCGAACTGGCAAGATCTAGTCAAGGAATTCGATTATCCCCAAACAAATGGATTTTATTACTATGAAAAAGATGAGAAAACCGGCCTGAATACGGATCGGCTCTCCAATCGTGCTAATTGCCCCTTGGACACCCATGTGGGAGTGATGAATACGTTGATGAGGACAATACATAACCTTATGTTTGTACCGAACAAGCGCTTGTTTCCCGTAA
>CAYWSF010000186.1:0-4164 GCA_964460725.1 uncultured Desulfosporosinus sp. | reverse complement strand
GCGTCCCATCCCGGTTAGGGCAGGTAAAGCCGGCATCCAAGGAAACCTTAAATGTTTTTCCGCTGAATCTCTCACGTAGATGTTCATTAAAGGTATAATATCGTTTCTTTTGCATATTTAATTTCATTCTTTTAATGTTTCTCCTATTTCCGTAAATTCCTTCGATATTACTTCAATAAACAGCTATCATCGTCCCTATACTTATTTCATGCTTGCTGCAGAATTTCAGCAACATCCTCTTACTATAGTTTGTTCAAGGTCTTTTATTGAATTCCTTCCTCTAATATTATCTGGAAATGATAGAAATAAACAAGGGGCTGATGCTCTAACGAACTCCATTCGTTTTGCGTCAGCCCCTTCAATATAATAATAAACAATCAAGCTATAAGTTTGTACAAATCTGCTAATACAACCTTACGTAAATTAACTTTTCCTGGTTTAATGCTGTTTGCCCGGCTTTATTTGGGAATATTGCGGATTATTTCGAGTATGGTCGGCATACCCAGCTCCAACTTCCCTCGATCCATGCGCTTGCGGATCTTTTCCATACTGTGCCGGTCCGCCATACTTCTCGTTCGGGTTATCTTCATAAGAGATCTCATTACCTTCATTCCAAGGTCCACGGCTATCGCCATCACCAGTTGACATATTCATGTATTTTTTCGAGAAATCAGAATCGCGGAAATCTTTATTTACTCCGCTTCCTTTAAGAGATTCAATTGCTTGCATAAAAGAAAAATTATGAGATTCTTCGCGACTTAATAGAAAACGAATCATATCTTTGACTCCTGGGTCATCTGTCTGTTGCAGTAGGCGCTCATAGACCAGCTTGGCTCGCAGTTCCGCGCCTGCATTTGAAGAAAGATCAGTGTATAGGTCACCGGTTGAATTGACAAAAGTTGCTGTCCAAGGTACCCCAGCGGAGTTTATCAGCAGAGGGCCTCCTCCAAGTACGGCCATGTGATTAGCCGGAAAATCTTTCGGTATATTATCGACTTGACCAATCAGCATACCGAGACACTCTCCAACCATTTCCAAATGACTTAACTCTTCAGCGGCAATATCCTGCAGCAAATCCAGAATCTTAACATTATTACATCCTAAACTCTGGGAGAAATACTGCATTGCAGCTTTAAGTTCACCATTGCCGCCCCCAAATTGTTCCAATAATAAGACAGCAAAACGCGGATCAGGTCTATCCACGTGTACAGTATATTCCATATCTTTGATATGTATAAACACTTAGAACAACCTCCCTTTCTTTGTGACGTTTTTATTCTTAGGTAGTATTAAATTAAATCACGTGTTTTATCCATGTAATTATTGGGCAAATTTAATTTTCACTTTGGATTAGATATAGAAAAAAATTAGACCGTCCACGAAGCAGACGGTCACAATCAAGGTGGGATATTCCTTATCTATTTGCGTTTGAGTCAAATAAGTGTTGACAAAGTACAATGGAATTAATTTTCGATTCCATCGGATCAGCACGAGGGGCTTGTATTACCGGCACAATTGCACCGGCTACAACTCCGGCTGCTTTAAGCTCAGCCATCATGGAAAATGATTTATATAAAGCATTACCTACTTCAATGTTTGGACAAAGTAAGATATCAGCTTGTCCAGCCACTTCTCCGCCTAAACCTTTATGTTTGGCCGCTTCAGGGAATACTGCATTATCAAACGCAAGCGGTCCATCAATAACAGTATTTTTGATCTGTCCTCTATCTCCCATCTTACTTAAGATAGCGGCATCTGTAGAAGATGGAGAATTAAGACTGACTGTTTCCAAGTAAGAGAGAACAGCTACTTTTGCTTTTTTACTGCCAAGTTTCCGGGCAACATCCACAGCATTATTAATTAAATTAATTTTTTGATTAAGATCCGGGCTCACTGTCATCGCACAATCAGTAACAATTAAAAATCCGCCTTTTGGTTTTTCAAATACCGATACATGCGATAATGTCCCTTTGCCTCGCAAACCTTTGTTTTTGTCCAAAACAGCACGCAAATAATCGTTTGTTTGCACATTCCCTTTCATAGGAAGATCCGCTTGTCCGGTACGAACCAATTCCACCGCAGTGGCTGCCGCCTCTACGTCATTTTTTACCTCAACAATATTGTTTTCGTTCACTTCATAACCGATCTTTTCGGCATTTCTCATTATTTTTTCTTTAACATCAATAAGAATACATTCCGATATTCCCATCGCTTCAACTTGGCGAACCGCTTCCAAAGCAACATCATCACCGGCACAGACAATAGCAATTCTTTTCTTACTTTGCTGCTTAACTACTTCTAATAACTCATCAAAACTTCTTAGCATAAAACTCACCTTCCAAAAAAAATTTTTGACCTCCCCTTCGTCTCTTGAAATGATTAATACATCAAAAATATACATTTTTACTTTAAAAAGTCTATACCTACGCCAAAAATATCTCTTCCACATTTTGGGCAACACCCTTGTTCCAGACTATTCACCGGCACAGGTTGACGCTTAATAACGGTTTCTCCGCACTGTGGACAAAATGTCGTATCCCCTCCCCTGACATTCCCTAAATATACATAAGGAAGCCACTCTTTGCCAATAGCCCATAAATGCTCTAAGGTTTGTCGATCCGTAGACGGTAATGCCAGCCGGTAGGCCGGATGATAAGCGCTTAAATGCCAGGCTAATGGGACATTAAGCTCGTACAGCCAACGGGCCAATTCGGTAATCTCTTGACTATCATCATTAGCCCCCGGAATAATAAGCGTCGTTACTTCCAGATGAACCCGTCCGGCTAACCGCTCAACATTGTCCAGAACCCAAGCCAGTCTGCCGCCACAATACTGTTGATAAAATTCCTCTGAAAATGCTTTAATATCAATATTCACGGCATCCAGCCAGGGAATCAGTTCTTCGAGAAAGCGTGGCGAAATTGTTCCGTTGCTGACTAAAACCACCTTTTCCCCCCGAGCCTTAACCAAGGGAGCCGTATCTCGAATCATCTCAAACCAAACGCTCGGCTCCGAATAAGTGAAACACAAACCCACAGATTTACGTTCCTGCATGGCAAGCATCGCAAGCTCGTCAGGCGTTACTTTTCTCCCCGCTTGATGCTGCTGGGATATTTCGTAATTTTGGCAAAACGAACAGCTTAGGTTGCAGCCAAAACCGCCGACTGAAAAAATCCAAGCACCCGGATAAAAATGAAAAAGGGGTTTCTTCTCGATCGGATCGAGATTCCAGGCTGCCACTTCACCATAGGTTCGCGAAACTATTTCACCATTTCTGTTTTCGCGGGCGCGACACCGCCCTACCTGTCCACGTCTTAATTGACAATGCTGGGGGCATAACAGACAACACGACCGATAAGAGTCTTGATTCCCTTTATGTTCATTATTTAATATGTTCGGACTTCCTTCCGGACTTCCTTTAGTATTTTGATTATTTTGATTATTTTGATTATTTGGCTTATTTGGATTATTCATAATGTCGCTCAACCTCAAATCGCCAAAGTTCCACTGGTTCTTCGCTTGAAATTCCTGCCTTTTGTTTAGCAATATTAATTTGGTCCGCTACTGTATCGACCCCTTCCAAATGAGGAAGAAGGAGCCCGCTTTTCTCACCATGCCGAACAACAACTCCATATCTCCAAGGATCCAACTCTTCGGGTCCGGCAATTTTCTCAAGTTCGCCAAGGACATCCACAGTAATACTCAGGGTATCCAGTTCGTCTGCTTGAAGCGCTGGAAAACGCGGATCTTGTGTTCCGGCTGCCAAGGCATTATGTTGAATTTCCAACGCCAAATTTTCCTGCCAAGGCTGGGTTGTGCCAATACAGCCGCGTAAATAACCATTTTGTTTCAAGGTTACAAAACAGCCCCTGCGCATTCCAAACACAGCTGAGGATATATCCGGTAAATCCAAGCGACCAAGGTCATCATCCTGTAAATAGGTTTTTAGACAACGTCTCGCCCATTGCGGCAAAGGGGACGAATGATATAGATCAACAACCATATACCCCACGCCAAACAGTCCTTCATAGGACAACACTTCTGGGGCTCCTTCTTTAGCAGCAAGTGCCAAACGCAGGCTTCTGTACCCACACTCGCCGGCTTTTTCGACCAGATCAACCGGTAAACTGACAAGCTTTTTCGTGTCCCGTTGAAGGATTTTTA
>CAYWSF010000185.1:0-4197 GCA_964460725.1 uncultured Desulfosporosinus sp. | reverse complement strand
AGGTGCTGCAATATCTAAGGCGACCATTCCAATAATAAATGGCAGTTCTTTTTTGGTAAGTCTGGCCTCGTTTTTGTCCCAATTTTTTTTATGCCTAATCAACCTGACAATAAACATGCCAAACCCTGCACCGAGATATAAGGATGCCGCCATTGACGTAGGCGGAATCTCCCTCAATAGTAATTTAGATATAGGAATACTAATTGCATATAATGCCGCCGCTAGTATCGCAAAAGAAATCGCCTTATATTGTACAATTTTCACTTTTCGTACCTCACAAGTGTCGTCCCATTAAGATAGGACTACTCAAATCTTCCAATATACTTACTTTAAAAACTTATCGATGGCATTTTCTAAGTCTTCCAGCACTTTTTTATCCCCCGTTTCCACCGCATCCACTACACAATTATTTATATGGTCTTGTAAAACGATTTTACCCACATTGTTTATTGCAGAACGGACTGCCGAAAGCTGAATTAAAATTTCGCTGCAGTCACGATCCTCCTCGACCATTCTTTTTATCGATTCCATATGTCCTATCGCTCTGGACATTCTATCGATTATTTTTTTAGTATCTTGATGTTGGTGTTTATGAGCTTTTTTTATTTTTATCACCCCTTTATATCCCCCAGGGGGGGATATAATAAATATAGCACTTTCTCCTCCTTTGTCAATATAAGAGACCGGAATATTCCAACCTCGCCGTTTCAAACAACCATCGAAATCATTGAAGAGGATGATTCCGATGGTTGTTCTGCTGCTAAATATTCTTAACAAATAATGCCCTGAATGAATTTAAGATTGCGAGTATCGTTACTCCTACATCAGCAAATACAGCAGCCCACAGAGTAGTTAATCCAAAAGCGCTGAGCGTAAGCACCACTATTTTAATACCGATCGCAAATACAATATTTTGATAGGCGATTTTGAGGGTCTTTTTAGAGATCTTCATGGCAGTGGCAATTTTGGAAGGCTCATCAGTCATTATTACAACATCTGCCGCTTCAATGGCCGCGTCAGAACCTAAACCACCCATTGCTATTCCGATATCCGCACGGGCTAAAACAGGAGCATCGTTGATTCCGTCGCCTACGTAAGCAAGTTTACCCTTAGCAGATTTCCGGGCAAATAGTTCTTCTACTTTTTCCACTTTATCTCCTGGCAATAATTCAGCATATACTTTATCAATACCAAGCTCTTTAGCCACTTTTGAACTAACATTTTTATTGTCACCTGTCAACATAACTATTTGCTTAATGTCAGCTGATTTCAGTTCATTGATTGCTTTTGCTGAATCTGCCTTAACCTCATCAGCAATAACAATATAACCCGCGTATTGATCATTAACAGCAACGTGTACAACAGTACCGGCCAATTCCCCCTCGTAATAAGGGATGCTCATCTTTTTCATAAGTTTGATATTCCCTGCCAAAACCTTTTTGCCATCGATTGCTGCACTAACACCGTGGCCAGGGATTTCTTCCACATCGATAATACGTCCATTATCGATGTCTTTACCATAAGCACGTTTTAGGGAAGCTGAAATCGGATGATTGGAGTAGCTTTCAGCGTATGCCGTTAATTCTAAAAGCTCTTCTTGAGAAATTCCTGCCGGATGAATTTCCTGTACATTAAATACGCCTTTTGTCAGTGTCCCGGTTTTATCAAAAACGATAATTTCTGTCTTTGCCAGTTCCTCTAAATAGTTACTTCCTTTAACTAAAATACCCTTTTTGGAAGCCCCGCCTATTCCACCGAAGAAACTTAAAGGAATGGAGATAACTAGCGCACAGGGGCAAGAAACTACAAGGAACGCTAAGGACCTATATATCCAATCACTAAAAGATGCTCCACTGATTACCAGCGGCGGCACAACGGCAAGAAAAGCTGCAATTATCACAACAACGGGAGTATAATACCTGGCAAACTTCGTAATAAATTTCTCTGACTTGGCTTTTTTACTGCTTGCGTTTTCGACCAAATCAAGTATCTTACTTACCGTAGATTCCTCGTATTCCTTGGTAACCTCGGCAGTAATTACACCATTAATATTGATGCACCCACTTAAGAGCTCATTTCCAACTTCTATTTCACGGGGAACAGATTCACCGGTAAGTGCTGATGTATCCAGCATTGAACTTCCCTCGATGACCTTGCCGTCAAGCGGAACCTTCTCCCCTGCTTTAATTACTATGATATCCCCTATTCTTACTTCATCAGGGTCGACTTTTACCAGTTCGTCGCCTTTTTTTACATTCGCATAATCTGGTCTGATATCCATAAGGCCTGAAATTGATTTTCTCGACTTATCAACTGCGTAGCTTTGAAATAGCTCACCAACTTGATAAAACAGCATCACTGCGACACCTTCCGGATATTCGCCGATTAAGAAGGCACCAATTGTAGCAATACTCATTAAAAAGTTTTCGTCAAAGACCCTGCCTTGTGAAATATTTCTGAAAGCGCCCTTAACTATATCCCCACCTACAATTACGTAGCTTACCAGATATAGACCAAGCCCTAACCATTCATTATTTAAATTAATCATCGCTGCCGCTATAAACAGCACTGCCGCAATGATTATTCTCAAAAGACGTTTCTTCATTGTTGCATAACTCCTACTAATTTTCTGGGGCATTCGATTGAAATTTGTCTGTTTTACAATGCTCTAAGGCTCTAAGGTCCCTATATTTTTTTGGTGAATTTACCCGATAAACTCAAATATGAATATATGATTAACCTATCATGTTTTTATTTTAAAAATATCCGTATTTAATTCTTATTAAATACGGATTAAATCCAGATTTACGAGTAATAACCCCATATACAAAAACTTAGAGACTCCTTACGCTTTTTTCATAACCGTATCAGGCTCAAGTTCCCTAATAATTTTTTCTGCTGCTTGTAAAATCTCAGTCATCTTGTCATCTTCACCTTCGATGACAAGCTTTTGAGTTATGAAATTTACCGTAGCTTCTTTAACACCGTCAAGTTTATTGATGGCATCCTCCATTTTTGCGGCACAGTTTGCACATCCCAAATTTTCAAGTTTAAACTTCTTTTTCATGTTTATAAACATTCCTTTCCTGAGGCACAAAACGTCATGAAAGCATTTCTTTCAGACTCTCTTCATCCTAACTGCTATCTGTTTGTTTGTTTATTATAATGATCTAAGGCTCTGAGGGTCTCTATATTTTTCTTGGTGACAATGAAAGATTTGAGTTTCTTGAAATAAAGATATATGAATTATTGAACATACGTTCACGTATCTGTGAAAATTTTAAGCTTAGTTATATTAAGCAAGCCATCATCAAATATTCTTTTTACATGCTCATTATCTAACGAATAATATACAACCTTGCCTTCTCTTCTGTTTTTCACTAGATTAGCCTGTTTTAAGATTCTTAGTTGGTGTGAAATTGCCGATTGAGTCATATTCAATAAGGCAGCTATATCACAAACACACATTTCTTCTTCATCCAAAGCCCATAGAATCCTAATACGTGTTGAATCCCCGAAAACCTTGAAAAGATCTGCTAAATCATATAGGGTTTTTTCTTGAGGCATTTTTGCTTTAACTTTATTTACCACATCCTCATGTATTACATCACAAGAGCATCTTTCAATTTGATTAAGTTTACTAGTCATATTTACACCTCTTTTTACGTATGAACATCTGAACGAACATTCATATGACATGCTAATTATATCCCTTCTTTACTGATATGGCAATAGTCATATGAACAATTACTCATGTATCCTTTCAACCAGTCATATGTTGTGTTTTCTAATGCTATTGCTCTTGATTGCTCGTGTTATAAGAAAAATAGAATGTACAGTAATCTCCTTTTAATACATACCGCACATTCTATTTTTAACGCTACCCGGCGATAAGGCAATAGCGACTATCTCCTACCACCGCGTTTCTTGAAATCCTCATCAATACGGTCTTTCCAATTTTCTGATATCGGGCGGCTGGCCCGCAAGCAGCTTACGGTTTCGCTGATAACTTCATAGTTTAGCTGAGTACCCTCACTATCCGCATTATAGTTAGTTGCCCGGTCCGCGTCTATGCCGAAACGCTCTGCAGTCGCAATGGCATCGATGTTTGCACCAAGAAAGATAAATTCCCAGCCATACTTGCTTTTTTGATGCTCAATCATGCGGCGCACTTTCCGGTAGCTGAATTCCCGGCTG
>CAYWSF010000184.1:0-4199 GCA_964460725.1 uncultured Desulfosporosinus sp. | reverse complement strand
AAGTAAGGCGAATTTCAAGAGCAATAAGCCAACTAGGGACATACAGGCATGCGCGCCGATTCGACTGTCCTTCATGATTTCCAAAATGCGTTCCGGACTTCGGGCAGATAATAAACCATCCATACTATCCATAAACCCATCGAGATGAAGCCCGCCTGTAAGTATTAACTCGGCAAACAACAAGAGAGCACCCAGGATCAAAGCAGGGCAAAAAGGGGTCAGTATTTTCGCCAAAAGCCATAGGAGAAGGCCGATGACAAGTCCGACTAAAGGGTAATAGCGATAACTGCGAGAAAATTCTTCCGAGGTGACTTCTGCTTTGGGTGCAGGCAGAGGGATACGAGTCAGAAAGGTAAGGGCAATGAAAAATCCGCGCAAGTTAATCACTCCTTGAGCAGGGAAGCAAGCAGCTTCTCGCCGGGGTGTTTAATCTCCATGGGAAAACCTGCTACAACCAAATAGACCCGATCAGCACCGTGGGCGAGTATTTGATTGCTGCGTCCGGCTAAATCCCGGTAAGCCCGAGCCAAAGGGTTTTCAGGTACAATTCCTTGGCCTACTTCGTTAGTTACAAAGATCACTTGCGGTTTAATTTCTTGAGCTAGTTGAGCGACGTTTCTCACGGTATCCAGGATTTGCGGTTCAAGTTCATTATTATACAAATCCTGATCATCTTGCGAGTTTAAAGAAAATTCTTCTCCAGTCGGACGAGATGGTGTCGCCGGTTGGGATTGTCCTGCTAAAAGTAGATTAGTAAGCCAGAGGGTAACACAATCAAGGAGGATGATTCCGTCCTCATCTTTGAGCCGAATCAAGGTTTCGCCAATGTTCCGGGGTTCTTCAATCAGCCGCCAGGTAGATGGGCGTTGTTGTTGATGCTTTTTAACCCGCAAGGCCATTTCTTCGTCCCATA
This sequence comes from uncultured Desulfosporosinus sp., assembly GCA_964460725.1. Taxonomy (GTDB): domain Bacteria; phylum Bacillota; class Desulfitobacteriia; order Desulfitobacteriales; family Desulfitobacteriaceae; genus Desulfosporosinus. The sequence continues at coordinate 3,286 of CAYWSF010000184.1, read as the reverse complement.
TTTGAGCAGTGGCAATGTAAATGACGGGACCTGTTGCCCGAGCAGCCAGCAGCTCGGCAAAGCGGCTTTTACCGCTGCGGGCACCGCCAGTGATGAGAGTAAATTGAGACAATAGTTTTCACCTGCTTAAAATTTTTTCTTATTTGCTTTTATCAATCATAATATCGAAAACTGATAATTCCCTTCTTATAATATAGCAATTAATTCTTTTCGCTGACCCCGGCGTCAGTAAAGGTGGACATTTCTTCGAGAATACGAAGAGCAGCTTCAACCAGGTTAAAAGTTAAAACGGCTCCGGTTCCTTCGCCAAGCCGCATATTTAAGTTAAGCACCGGTTCCAGGCCCAGTTCAGCTAAGGCCTTTCGGTGACCAATTTCTACTGAGTCGTGAGAGGGGATCATAAAGGCGCTGCTTTGCGGGGCGATTTTCGCAGCGATCAGTGCTCCGGCAGTGGAGATGAAGCCGTCGACCACGATCGGGACACGGCTGGCAGCAGCTTGAAGGATCGAACCGGCTATGGCAGCGATTTCCAGGCCCCCTACTTTAGTGAGAACATCAAGACCATCCTGTGGATCGGGTTGATTAATGGCGATGGCTTTTTTAATAACCTGACATTTTCTGATTAATCCGGCATCATCGAGCCCGGTTCCCCGGCCAACGACTAATTCAACTGCAGAATTTGTCAGGAGGGCGACAATGGCTGAGCTGGGGGTGGTATTCCCGATTCCCAGTTCCCCGGTAGCTAAGAGATTATAGCCGATACGGATTTTTCCCTCAGCAACTTTCGCCCCCGTAAGCAGGGCTTGTAAGGCTTGCTTACGAGTCATTGCGGGACCTTTGGCCATATTTTGGGTTCCGTTGGCAACTCGTTTATGGATGATCTCTCCTTCTAAAGGGAAGGCAACACCTACATCGGTACAAAAGACTTCAGCCCCGGCATGTCGGGCTAAAACATTAATGGCAGCTCCGCCATCAATAATGTTATAAATCATTTGGGGTGTAACTTCTTGAGGATATGCACTTACCCCTTCTTCAACCACTCCATGATCTCCAGCCATTAACAGTACGGCTTTTCTCAATATTTTCGGGTGGGAAGTTCCTTGGATGCCACCAAGCTGCATGGCCAAAGTTTCTAATTGTCCAAGGCTGCCCAGTGGCTTGGTGAGTGAGTTCAAGCGGCTTTGAATTTGACCAATGCTCTCCTTGTCGAGGTCAGGAATGCTTGTAATGAGGGTTTGAAGTTGTGCGTTTAGTTGAGTTACTGTAAAGTTTTCCATGGTTTTATCCTCCTCTATTTTGTTATGATTTGCAGGAAAAGTAAAGTCCCGACCACAAATAAACATGTAGTCGGGACTTTACCGTCATCACCGCTGCTCCCCAGGTTCTGGGAAGACATAAACATTTTAGGCAGGTCTCCTGGCTCTCGAATCATTGCTATTGTTCGTAACCTTCCCGGCTAAGCCAGTGGTTCTACGAAGCTCATCGAATACAGTGGCGGGTCCGCGTCGGTTTGAACCGAACTTCCCTATTCTCCCCAAAGGGCACCTAAAATGAACTTATTTTTCTTTAGCATAACATAAAACTTCTATTGTCACAAGAAATCTCTATACGAAATCCCTTTACTCGCTATTCCGATGACGTTTTTTAAAAGACAGGCACCCTTTATAATTTTTACAAGCTTGTTTTCTTAATATATAATGTGATTAATATACTTTAATTAAATAAATTTAAAAACTGCATTAATGTCACTAAAATTTCACTAACATTATTACAGGGAATCATGTATAATAATCTTCTAACATACTACAAATAATAAATATTGATGACAACTAAGCAAAGGCTCTTGGAAATAAAAGGAGGAGAAAAATCATCGAAGGTGTGTTCGGAAGTGTGTTAAAGGTTTTAATTGCCTTGTTGTTGGTTGGAGCTAATGCCGTTTTTGTGGCTGCTGAGTTTGCAATGGTCAAAGTGCGTAAAACACGCTTGGCAGAACTTGCGGACAATGGGTTTTCGAAAGCAAAAAGCGCACTTGATGTTACCTCGCATTTAGATGCCTATCTTTCTGCTTGCCAGCTTGGTATAACACTTGCTTCCTTGGGTTTAGGCTGGCTTGGTGAACCTGCTATTGCGAGCCTTATCAAACCGTTATTTGAGGGTTTTGGCGGAATGAGTTCGGTCTATGCCCATACAGTATCGATAATAATAGCATTTTTATTGATCACTTTCTTACACATTGTACTAGGTGAACTTGTGCCTAAATCAGTTGCAATTCAGAAGGCCGAAGGTACTGCATTAGCGACTGCCGGCTTTATTAAAGGTTTTTACTGGGTATTTTATCCGTTCATTTATTCGCTTAATGGTTTAGCTAACGGCATCTTGCGTATTTTTGGAATCCAGCAAGGTAATGAAGCAGATTTATCACATAGTGAAGAAGAACTGCGAATGTTAGTCGATGCCAGTCAAAAGCATGGCTTTTTGGATAAATTGGAAGGCAAACTCTTGGATAATGTTTTTGAATTTTCGGATCGCATCGCCAGTGAGGTGATGATTCCGCGTCAGGATATGGTATGTTTATTTACTCATGATACGTTTGAGGAAATTCTTGAGATTGTAAAAAAACATGGTCATACACGTTATGTATTGTGCGGGGAGGATAAAGACGAAGTTTTGGGTTTAATTCATCTGCGGGATATCATTCGCTTTCAGGGGCAGCAAGGGGAGAAAGATATTGCTCAGATTAAACGAGATATTCTGGCAGTTCCTGAAGGAATGCCGATTTCTCATCTCGTACAGAGGATGCGGAGTGAAAGAACACATATGGCTGTTATTGTGGATGAATTTGGCGGAACATCCGGCCTTGTTACGCTTGAAGATATGCTTGAGGAATTAGTGGGAGAAATTTATGATGAATTTGAGGCAGAAGAACTTATAATTCAAAAATTGTCTGATAATGAATATATGTTTAATGGCCGGGTTTTATTAGAAGAAGTCTCCGATGTACTGGAAGTCGAGCTGGAGGAAGAAACGGTATCTACAATCGGAGGATATGTTTTTTCGCGAATAGGTAGAAAGCCGGTCAAGGGAGATGTTGTTGTTTTTGATGGTTATGGTTTTGAAGTTGTCGAAGCTTTAGGATATAGAATTACTAAGGTTAAGGCAACGAAAAAGTCCTCTGAAAAAAAAAGCAGTAACGAAAAAGAAGATAATGTAAAAAATGTAGTCTGATCTTTGAACGTCCGGTTTTAAAATTTTGCCCATGAGTGAAAAACTTGGCAATACAGCCCCC
>CAYWSF010000183.1:0-4215 GCA_964460725.1 uncultured Desulfosporosinus sp. | reverse complement strand
GATTCTTCTCAGCTTGATGGATCGGTATTACATTATCCGCTTGAGCAACTTCATCTGCTTGAGCAACTTTATCTGCATGAGCAACATTTTTTGTTTTTAACTGTTGTTCTAATACTCTGTTTTCTTCTTCCAATATTGTCACTGTTTTAGTTAAGCTCTTTACCTTTGACCTGAACTTCACCCATCTGACCAGGCCGAACAGCATTACGGCAATTGCACCAAACACTGCTGAAATTAAGATTATCAGAGCTTGTGATATAGTTATATTAATAGTAAAAAATTCAACTTCCACCGCACCGGCATTTTGTATGGCGAAAATAGCTACAATAACGGCAAACAAAAGGGATAACACAAATCTCCAATCCATTGAAAACACCCCCCTCCATAACTTTTTATCCGATTTTTGTCTATATTCAACATATTCCTCAATTATCCTGCTTGCAGTACCTATAAATTACAAAAAAGTGCTTTACTGTATTCTTAAAAGTTAGAAAGTGATAGTAATGCCACTGTTGTATTCTGCGCAATTAAATACAGGCGTGTCTCATTATATAAGGATAATCGCGGAAAAGTAAAGAAAAAAACGCGAAATTTAAGAGAGACGTGTTTATAAATGGAAAAAATTTAAAACCGCTCATAAAAAGAGGATAATATGTCCTTATACAATAGACTATTATCCTTTTCAAATAGCAATGGTTAAACTTCCATATATATTGTTCCAAATTGGATACATCGCCGGCTATAAATCTAAGGTTGCTCATCACAATCAATAAAGCGATCAATGTTATAGGAAAATTTTAAGAATATAATTACATGAGCAAGTGTCCAAAAGCATTAAAAGTGTATCCAATGATTATAATTCCGATTGTTACAAGAGAAAAGAATACTGCCAGCAACTTTGGTTTGACAACTGTTTTCAGCATAATCAAAGAAGGAAGTGACAGTGCTGTGACACCCATCATGAATGATAATGCTGTTCCTAGTCCTACTCCTTTTAAAACCAGTGCTTCTGCTATCGGAAGCGTGCCGAATATATCAGCATACATGGGCACACCAATTAATGTTGCCACAAGCACAGAGTACCATTTATCCTGACCCATCACTTCTGAAATCACATTTTCAGGTATCCAATTGTGAATGGCTGCCCCAATGCCCACTCCTATCAGAATATAAAGCCAAACTCTTTTCACAATGTCCCTTACTTGATCCTTAGCAAAGTTTAATCTGTCCTTAGTCGTTAATTCTTCCTGCTCTACTTCTATCATATTATTCCCGTAAACAAAAGGCTCAACATATTTTTCCAACCTCGCCTTGCTTATGATGGTACCGCTAATGACAGCCAGCACAAGCCCCACTAACACATAAGCAATAGCAATTTTCCAGTTGAATATACTTGCAATTAGAATTATCGAGGCCAAATCAACGAGCGGAGAAGAAATCAGAAAGGAAAAAGTAATACCTATTGGGAGTCCGGCACCGGTGAATCCAATAAAAAGCGGTATTGAAGAACAAGAACAAAACGGCGTTACAGTACCTAATAATGCGCCAATTGTATTGGCAGTAATTCCTTTATATCTTCCCAGTATTTTTTTCGTCCGCTCTGGCGGGAAAAAGCTTTGTATATATGAAATAAGAAATATCAGTACGGATAACAAAATAAATATCTTGATGACGTCATAAATAAAAAAGTGAATGCTGCCGCCCAGCCTTTCAGCCATATTTAAACCGAACACATTTTCCACTAGCTGTTTTGCTAAATAGCTAAGCCACTCCATTCTTAATAATTGGTTATTTAAGAATTCGAAAATAAACATCTCTAATCAACTCCCTGTTTTAAGATTAATCACAGGTGATGTACATTGGTTTAAGTAATACTCTTTATCGCTAAGTCCATTTCGGTCAATAACAAATTGGGAATAAGCATCTACATCGCTAATAATACCTTCCAGGATTTTAATCAGTACTTTGTTTTTATCTTTCAATGAGTAAAATACATATCTCTCCTTTCTCTCATCAACTACTAAATTCAAATCCCGTAATTTAGAAAGATTCTTGGATATTTTGGGTTGTGGGACATCCAGGATGCCGCTGAGCTGACAGACACATAATTCTTCTTGATATAGAAGGATTAGGATTCTCAACCTGGTTTTATCAGATAATATTTTAAATATATCGGTTAATCTATTCACAGCCGACTCCTTTCGGGCTGAAGATTATTCCTCAGGAATTATAATATGCACATATGCGAATATGTGCATATTAGATCGTATATTCATCCTTGTCAATAATGTATACCAAGTTTTCTTCCGTTTTTCTCTTCTTAACACTATGGACCCTTAATTAACGAACACAAAAGAAAAGATCAAATTAAGTGGTCTTCATTGGAATGCTAGCAGTACCCCAACTTGACGTTAAAGTACTGCAAAGCTACATTTCTTTCAATTGTTCGGCTCCTAAGGCTGCAATTTTTATTTACTTATTACTTTCAGTAATAAGCTTCTCTAAATCTGCTTTTGCAGGAACTTTGCCTGTTGATTTTATTTTTCCATCGATCATCAGTCCAGGCGTAATCATGATCCCCGCTTTCACAATTTCTTTTATATCTGTTACTTTAATGACCTCAGCCTCAATCTTAGTTTCCTTGACCACTTCGCTTACCAATTTCTCCAATTGATTGCACTTTTTGCAGCCAGTCCCCAGGATTTTAATCTCCATTTGGAAATCGCCTCACTTTTCACAGCCGCAACTAATGTTTCCGGCAATAATCTCCTGCCAATCTTCAAGCACATCATGGGTCCAACAATCATCGGAGCCTGCTGCTTCCCGCATAGTAAGCGCCAGGATATAGGACAGTTCCTGTACTGTTGCCCCTGCTGCCAGAGCCCCTTGGAAATGCTTCAAAACACAAGGTTTGGAACGGCCTTTAATCGAAAGAGCAAAGCAAATAAACTGATATGTTTTTTCATCGATCATTCTCTTTTCCTTATACAGCTCATCGATCTCGTCAAGTTTTTCCGCGAACTCTGGAAAAAATTCGGCAAGCATTCTCATACTTCTCACCTCCTTTCGTGTATCATCTCAGCCTTTGGTTGAATCAACGATAGTCAGTCGCAGCCAACCCCGGTTCTTTCCCTGAGATGTGACGCAGGGTATCTAACAACAAGGGCCTTTATTACCCTCTTTTCTGAGCATTCTTTGATACTTTATTTCAGGGGTTTCCGGAAAGCTAGCTGAAAAGAGAACTTTACCACCTGATTTTTGGCCTTTTTTATCTGAGTTTTCCTCTGAAACCTCGCTATCTTTTGAAAGCTCTTCTTCAGGAATTTCTTCGATCTCAAAGCCGCCACAACAATTATTAGCTTTCTTATTTCCAATTAGACGCCCGAATAATCCCTTTTTCTTATTTTCTTTTTCATTCTTCATACTGTTTATACCTCCCTGGTTTTTTATGAAATATTTAATATTCCTACAGAAACATATAGACAATAAGAGTTATCCTAAGCGTTTCCCAGCTTATGAGCAGAATCCACCAGAATCTGCAAAACGAACTTGATATTCTTAACCGTATCAGGACTTAGCCCCTTAAGCATCTTAGAAACATAAGTTGAATAGTTCTCAACAATGCCAGTTATTACTTCAGTCCCTTTATCAGTAACTTTAACGTAGCATAAACGCCCATCTATCGAAGACGTCTCACGAACAACATAACCTTTACTCTCAATACGATCAATTACTTTACTTGCTCCACTTTTTGAAAAGTTCAAGGCATTTCCTATTTCTTGAATAGTAATATTATCACTCTCGTGTGCCTTTTTTAGTGCCATAAATTCTACCAGGGACAAGTCCATGCAACATTCTCCATTAAACCCGTGATCCCCAAAATGCCAAGATAAATCTTGTATAAGGTTATAAATATCTGTGGTGTTCTTATTCATATTCACTGTGCTGTCACCTTTTTAATTATTATAGTTTCCACCGTTGACTATTATTATAAATTTGATCGGTTCCAACGTCAACCATTTTACATATTATTAAATTAACTTATCATATTAAAAATGTATCCGCCAATCACGGCTGTCAAGAAAATTACGAACACAATTGCTGCCACTAATTTCTTTTTAAAAATGCCGGCAAGCATACTCATTTCAGGAATAGCCATTCCTGCACCGCCAATTATCAAAGCAATAACAGCTCCAACACTCATACCCTTTTGCA
>CAYWSF010000182.1:0-4235 GCA_964460725.1 uncultured Desulfosporosinus sp. | reverse complement strand
CAAGAATATAACAATCAATGGAATTTTTACTGAACTCACAACCTCTCTGATCGCTAACTAAAAATATTATAATACAAAAAACTGTCCCCTTGCCCCATCATCCTCCTTTCATCTCATTATTGCACACTGCATGAGCGAATTACCGCGAATCTTGTAATATGAAAAAATAATTTTTGGCTCCGAAACGTAACAGCACACCCCAGACCCGCCTATGCGAAATCTTCGTACCGAAGGATTTAAGCGTTAAGGTACATAAGTGCCCGGAATGTACACTAACTGAAAAGTTGCAAATGGTGATATTTTGACTACATTCACCATAAAGTGCCTAGGAATGTGAATGAACTGCAGACAGAGACATGGCCTCCCCAAACGATAAGTATACAATTCAATTCAATTGCATCTTCCCAGATCATGCATATAGTGCATTAAAGTAATATGGCACTTTATACAAACAGGGAATTCCAGCAACTCCGACATATTCTTGCCTCCCAAAGAAAAAACTTCATTACCCACTATGCTGCATGAATATTCCACTGCAAAAACTGCGAAAACTGCAAAAAACCTCATTCAAAGATCAATGGCTTTGCAAGTGAATCATTTAATGTCTTTTTGATAAAGAAAAAGAAAACGGGATGTAATTGTTAATTTCGTATGCATATCTTACGTAATTGCGGGAGGATAAAAATCAAAAAGGGACTTTATGCAGCTGAATCACAATTTATTTACTTGAATATCCGGGGATTAAATCTGCTATATAGGTTAAAATAATTGTATTATTTATGTATTAATGATTATTAGGTAGAGAAAAAGACAAATTTAGTGTAGAATTTATTTGGTTTAAATTTACTCAATTTTAAATTTAAATTCACATTATCCATACTAAATTCACATCATTCATCTATTCTCATCATCCATCTATTCACATCATCCAATCTAATTCACATCATTCATCTGTATCATTGGAAATGCCTAAGAGTTAGATTGAACAAGGGAGAATTATCTATGAACGAAATAGCACAAGCGTTAAATCGCGACATACTTCAAGCAAACCCCCATGTTTACGAATTATTATCGGAACTGGGAAAGAATTTGTACTACCCCAAGGGAATCTTGTCTCAATCTGCAGAAGCCAAGCAAAAGGCGCATCGTTTTAATGCCACCATAGGAATTGCTACCGAACAAGATCAACCAATTTTCTTACCGTCAATCCAAAAAACATTATCCTGTTACAATCCTCACGACTTATATCCCTATGCTCCTCCAGGAGGAAAACCTGAACTGAGAAAGCTTTGGCGAGAAAAATTAGTAGTTGATAACCCTTCTTTAAAGGGTAAATCTTTTAGCAATCCTATTGTTACCAATGCATTGACCAATGGTTTAAGCATAATTGCGGATTTATTTGTTGACGAAAATGATCCTTTGATTTTACCTGACAAGTTGTGGGGTAATTATAACCTTATCTTCGGGGTGATCAGAGGGGCAAAAGTGAGCAAATACCCATTCTATACAAAAGAAGGAAGCTTTAATACGGCAGGGATGAAAGAAGCTTTACTAAGCAAGAAAAATCATGGAAAAGCGATCCTCTTACTTAATTTCCCTAATAACCCGACCGGTTACTCACCCAGCGAACAAGAAGCAACTGAAATTGTTGACGCTGTGAAAGAGGTCGCTGAACAGGGCATGAACTTGCTCGTAGTTACCGATGATGCTTATTTTGGGTTATTTTACGAAAACTCCATCAAAGAATCCTTGTTTGCCCGGATTGCCAATATTCATCCCCGTGTATTAGCCATTAAAGTTGATGGTGCTACTAAGGAAGACTACGTATGGGGCTTTCGTATCGGTTTTATTACTTACGCGAGTGATTATCCGGCAGTGTTAAATGCCTTGGAACAAAAGACCTTAGGCGACATTCGGGGAACGATTTCCAGTGCGTCCCATCCTTCACAAACCATGGTCTTAAATGCAGTTAAATCGCCCGATTACCAAACGGAAAAACAAGAAAAATTTATAGTATTAAAAAAACGGGCATGCAAAATTAAGAACCTACTCCGTCAGGAGAAATATCAAGATGCCTGGGACTATTATCCGTTTAATTCCGGGTATTTTATGTGTATTAAACCTAAGGATGTCCCGGCCGAAGCCTTGCGCAATCACCTTCTCGAGCAATATGGCGTAGGCGTGATATCGCTTGATGATAATAATGTCCGCGTTGCCTTCTCGAGTGTGGAGGAAGAGCATCTTGAACAGCTTTTCGATCTTATTTATCAAGCAGTCAAAGATTTATCGGCAAAATAACCGCCGCACCCTTTCTTTAAAGCTGATTTTCCTTGGCGGAGGAGGAGTTGGTTTTACTCCACAGACAAGGCCATATCCAAAATAGCCCCGGTTTCGCTTCATGAAGCCGGCATTTTTTTGCAATCTGGTCATTAATACCGGTAATTGAGGGGCTTTTTCCGCGAGGCCTTTTATCAACACCCAATCTTTTTTGAGTTCGTTCAAGATCAGCTTACTATTATTGACCATTCGTTGCGGATTCTTGATGACTACATCCCTAAACCCCGCTTGTGATAAAACATTGAGCCATTCTAGATAGGGCAATGGATTGATGCTTGCTCCGAAGCATACCTCCATCTGCCTCCTTAGACTGGCAGGCAACTCCGTCAGTAAGACCATTTCCAGATCAGCAACTCTGCCCTCCGGCTTAAGGACCCGATAAAACTCCTGGTACACTTTTGCTTTATCTAAAAACACAGTCAGAGATTCCGCTATTACCAAATCAAAATGGTTCTGATCAAAGGGCAGGTTATAAACATCTGCCAACTTAAACTCTACTAATTGGGAAACTCCTTCTTTCTCCGCTCTGAGACATGCCTTTTCGATCATTTGAGGATTTATATCAATTCCGATAATTTTGCAGCCTATGGTTTTAGCCAAATGACAAGCAGTAAGACCGCTGCCGCACCCGGCATCAAGAACATATTCCTCCGGCTTCACTTGCAAAACCTGCAGATTCTTTAAAGTGGCAAGGAAGCCTCCCGGATGTGAACTACCTATACCAAGCCATGCTAACAGTTCAAAATAGTTCATTTCCTCCACGCTTTTGCTTTCCGCCAACACTTTGTAATAACACCTACCTTTACCGGTTTATGGTATTATATTCCATCTTGATGTATAGTGACATTTTATTATCTAAAAACTCAAATCCGGCTTGACTCAGTTCAATACAATTCATGGGGAAGCAAAAGAGCCGTCCCCCTTGATTCCGTAATTCAATAGATTCAGGTCGATCAATAAGAACTAAATTAACCCAAACTGATACGGGAAAAAATAGAGAGCAATTCCGAAAAAGAATTGCTCTCTATTTATGCTTTCGGCCGAAGCGCTTTCCACTTTATAAAAATTAGCTTCAGACAGGTTCCTATTTAACATCAAACACGACCATGCCAACAATCCGCACTTCCCTTTATGCCCTTCAACTTTGCAACGAGATTCATAATTATTTTTGCCGTCATTCCCCATATGGTTTCTCCGGCAACCCGATAAATAAAAATATTATACTTACCTCTTCCCCACGGTCCCCAATAGCGCTCCGGTAAATCCAATTCTTTAGCCGTTACTTTTATGCCTGCCTCATCGGTAATTATAGGATGTGCAACGTAGCTGGCTTTATAAGTCTCCGGTTCTGTATGCACAAAATATGAAACCGGCACTGTAAATACCTTCTCAACCTCTCTTGTACTTATATGCAAATCATCCAAACTGACAATATCAACAGTGCCTAAAAATGCGTCCACAGTAGCACCCCATGGTGAAATGACAGTATCAAGATTGCCAATAACCTTTATCTTTTCACCGGCAACCCCTAACTCTTCTGAAGTTTCTCTAATTGCGGTCTCTTGTAAACCGGTGTCGCTTTTCGGATCAAATTTTCCACCCGGAAAACAAATTTCGCCCGGTTGTCTTATGTTTGCAGACCTTTTTTCAAACACAAAATGATAGTTATCATTGACCAATTTAAGCAATGCCAAAACAGCATAATTAATATACTCTTCTTTACCATTAATACCGGGTACAACCGGCAGATTATATTTCAGGCATTCCACCAAAAATTTATCCATTTTCTCCTCCCCTGAACATCATCTCAACTAACAGCATCCAGAACTATTATAGCACTTTCTTTCAAAAGAGTACCCTGATATCCACGACATTAATTGCATTGAGAAAAGTTCTTG
>CAYWSF010000181.1:0-4250 GCA_964460725.1 uncultured Desulfosporosinus sp. | reverse complement strand
GAAAATAATTATTTAAGCTCATTTTAGAGCCGAATTGCGGGAAGTTGGGCTAAGGATACCACCACCTACAGCTGCTATGATTGCTAAAAAAATTATTCCAAATATCAAGCTTTTTTTCAATTCCAGTTACGGCACCTGAAATAGCAAAGGCAATGGTTCCTATTATTTCAAAAGAAGTCAGTAAAAACATTTTTTTGTAATGTCCCCGCTTGCCAAGACACGATTTTGAAAATCTTAAGGTAACCGCTTTTCCTCTACAATCAGTCTTGTTTTCTACATACAAACGAGAGCATAAACCTCCTTTTTCTTGAGGTCGACTTGGCAATTCCACTTTTCAATACCCATACATCCTAAGTCATGAAACTACACATTTCGATATGACGATGTTTTCCAGGCAATCGCACTTCTTTAACATTTCCATATTTATCCGCCATATCCTCCCTCGATAGTAAGAATAATCCAAGGAAAAAATAAAAGACTGTCAAACAATGATGACCTGGCTCTTATTAATCACTCATCAGAATCAGCAGCGCTGTCGAGCAATCCCTTAGCTTCCATAGAGGGAAGTTCCGCGACTTCTCTCAATTTGCTATTAATTTTCCTTGTGCGAACCCCGACAAGTTTGTCGAGTTCAGCGCCGGTCTGTTCTATTCGTTTCTGTGCAACTTCCAAAACATTTGTAAATGTTTTAAATTCTGTTTTGACTGCTCCAAGTACATGCCATACTTCACTGGATCGCTTCTGAATTGCCAATGTTCTGAATCCCATTTGTAAACTGTTCAAAAGAGCAGCAAATGTTGTTGGACCGGCGATGTTAACTTTGTACTGTCTTTGTAAAACATCTACCAAACCCTTTCGAACTACTTCAGCATACAACCCTTCAAATGGCAGAAACATAATAGCAAAATCTGTTGTATTTGGTGGATCGATATATTTGTCATGAATATCTTTCGCACAACCTTTTATTCTGACTTCCAAAGTATTTTGTGCAGCGGCTATGGCTCCGTTATCGCCGCTTTCATATGCTTCGACCAAGTGAAGGTACGTATCAGCCGGGAACTTCGCATCTATTGGAAGAAATACACTCTTATCGCTTTCACCCGGCAACTTGATTGCGTATTCGACACGATTTGCAGATCCTTTTTTGGTCACTATGTTTTCTTCATACTGCTCTTTTGATAAAAGTTCATCAATGATGGCACCCAGCTGATACTCTCCAACAATTCCGCGAGTTTTGACGTTGGACAGAACTTTTTTCAGATCACCCACTCCATTGGCAAGTGTTTTCATTTCTCCCAGCCCCACGTACACCTCCTGAAGGCGGTCATTCACAAGCTTGAAGGATTTTGTGATTCGATCATCCAGTGTCTTTTGCAATTTCTCATCAACTGTTTCACGCATTTTTTCAAGTTGTATATTGTTGTCGTTTTGCAGGGATTGAAGACGATTCTGCACGGTGGTTCGAATTCCATCCATTGAATCTTTACTTTGAAGCGTAAAAGTATTAAATTGCTCACCGACAGAGTTTAATCGTTCGGACACAGTAATCTGCAATCTCGATTGTGCATCTGTCAGCAACTTAGATATTTCATCAAGACGTTTGTCCTGCATTTGAAATTGTTTACCCTGCGCCTCAGAAAGCATGGATGTAGTCTCCTTAATGCTATTCTGAAGAGATGCAATACTTTCTGTTTGACTAAACTGAAGTGAAGCCAGCTTTTCAGCGATCTCACTTTTCAGTAAACTTTGATTATTTGACAGGCTGTCAGTCAGTTCTTTTAACCTGACATCCTGCAGATTAGCTACCTGGTTTTGCGAATTAATTTGAGAATCAGTAAAGTTTTTCATTGCTAATTGAAGGTTATTTGTCATCTCTGTTCTTGAAACCCGGACTTCATTGAGTATTTCATTTTTTACAGATGTAAGAGCTGTTGATAGTTGATTGGAAAATTCACTTTGTAGTTCTCTGTTCAATCTTTCTATATCAACTGTATTCGCTTTGCGCACAATAAGAAAAATATTTATTACCACAACAATCAGAGTCAAAATTCCCAGCAAATCAGACATATTCATATTACTTCACATTTCCCCTCATTTTTTATTAATAAATTGATCGGACACCCTTCTTTCTCCGGCACAGTCTTGTTAATGTGATAAGTCCTGTAGCTTTATGAGGGTTCGTGACGCAGCCCCTCATATCCTTCCAATATAGTAATACTATCTATTATTCACAAAAATCCGGGGGCTTGCTCAATTTTGAGCAGCCCCCTTTTCAATATGTTGTTCTTCTATTGACATGTTCGTTAAAGCACTAACGTAGGGGGGAACGTCTTTATTAACTTTACATATAATATTGTTAATCGAATAACCGTTAATTTTAGAGAAAAGTTACAGGTTCTGTGAAAAGTTTCTGCATGATAGCACCTTATTTTAGTTAATTTAGCTGGTCTCTTTTTCTAAAAGCCTTGTGTATATACGGTTTTTTTGGTTACTTGTATCCTTTTAGTCAAAATCCTACTGTTTTGTGTGTGCGTAACTTCAAATATATTAATACTTCTGAAATTGCGACAACAAGAGGAGCTATATTGATGGATAAGATTAATGTAACCTTACAAGGCGGGCAATGCAGCGGGCAGTGCAGACAATATAACAAGGGAACCACCCCATTGGAGATTAGCAGGGATTTCGCCACTTATTTTAAAACACCGATTATAGCATGCACTGTAAATAACAATGCAAAAGAAATGTCCACCACTAAACTTGATAACGACTGCACCATCGAATTTTTCGATCGGGCCTCTGATTTCGGAAACCAGGTTTATCAGCGAAGTCTTGTTTTCGTTATGATAATGGCAGCTAAGGACCTTTTCCCACAAGGGCGGATGACTATTGAACATACCTTAAGCAAAGGTCTTTACTGTGAGTTTAAGTTGGATTATCCGTTAACTCTGAATGACGTAAAAGCATTAGAAGCCAGAATGAAAGAAATAATTGCTGAAGACCGCCCGTTCAGCAAAAGGTCTGTCCATTATACCGAAGCCATTCAATTGTTCGAGTCAATAAATGAAAAAGCAAAAGCAAAACTTATTAACCAGGTAAAATTTGAGAAAGTTGCACTTTATACTTGCGGCGAGCATTATAATAATTTTTATTTCGTTTTAGTTCCCAGTACCGGATACCTTAAAATCTTCAAGCTCAAATATTATGCGCCGGGATTGATTCTCCGTTTTCCGTTGAAAGATGCTCCTGATACACTACCTAAATATATGAAAATGCCCAAGTTGGGCAAGGTCTTTCTGGAAGCAAAACGCTGGGGCAAGATTGTAGAATGCGATTATATTTCTACTTTGAATGAATATATAGAACGCGGAGAAATAAACAAAGTCATTCTCATGGCGGAAGCCCTTCACGAAAAAAAAATTGCCGAAATTGCTGATTATATTATTTCAAACCTGAACCGTTTAAAGATGATCCTTGTGGCAGGACCATCTTCCTCAGGAAAAACTACATTTATTCAGCGTCTCAGCATTCAATTAAAAGTACTCGGCATCAACACCATTCGCATCTCTGTTGATGACTATTTCCTTGACCGTGAAAAATTACCACCGAATCCGGATCTGGAATCTATAGATATAGTAGACATTGAACTTTTCAACGATCATATCAACCGCTTAACAAAAGGCGAAGAGATTGAACTGCCACGTTTTGACTTTCGAAGCGGTAAACAATTTCCATCCGGACACAAAGTTCAGCTGCACAAAGGGCATATCCTGGTCGTCGAAGGGATTCATGGGCTGAATAATCGCTTGACAGCAAGCATACCCAGACATAATAAATCAAAAATTTTCATCAGTCCCTTAAACCCAATCGCCATGGACGAACATAACCGTATACCTTCAACCGATACCCGCCTGATCCGGCGTATTGTACGTGACAGTCAGTTTCGCTCCTATGATGCACTTGATACACTAAGAACCTGGAGTTCCGTTAAACGTGGTGAAGAAAGCAATATATATCCCCTGTCGGAAAAAGTTGACATCATGTTCAATACAGCCCTCATCTATGAAATGGCTGTACTAAGAACCTTTGCCACGCCATTGTTAGAAACGGTAACCCCGGAAAACCCCGAACACAGTGAAGCACGGCGCCTGATCAGACTGCTTTCCTACTTCTTTCCAGTTACCGACGCAGAAATTCCCTTGAACTCCATTTTACGAGAGTTTATCGGTAAGTCCTGCTTCTCTAGTTGA
>CAYWSF010000180.1:0-4270 GCA_964460725.1 uncultured Desulfosporosinus sp. | reverse complement strand
CCGTTATTGCCCTGCCCAAACAAGACATTACCTAAAGGCCGGACTGCTTCGCCCAAATAGGTTTTTCCCAAGTGATTCTCGAACCCAACCAATGTATTTTTCTCAAATTCTATTACCACATTCCCGGTTAAACGCTCAGCTCCGGCTATGGTCCAAATGTCCAGTATGTCCAACCCCTGAATTTGTTCTCCGCCGGACATTTGATAATATCTGCCCAACATTTGATACCCACTACCAATAGAAAGGACGACAAGGCCATCCTCTACCGCACTGCGCAGTTCCTTTTCCCAACGCCTCATATCTCCAACCGGCAGGGCTTGCTCGCGCTCAGAACCGCCGCCAATAAAGAGAATATCGATCCCTGTAAAGTCCAGGTCTTCGCCGAAAGAGACTGGCGAAATTACCGGTTCAATTCCCCGCCAACGACAGCGGGCAGCCAACGCTAAAATATTGCCGCGATCACCATAAAGCTCAAGTTCCGGGTAAAGATGACAAATATTTAATCTCACTTATCATGCCCCCTCTCCGTCAGCTTTAGTCTGCGGCGGAAGCCGACCGGCGCTTTTTTGGCGATTTTCCAAGAGCTTATGCAGTGGAAATAACAAAGTATAGTTAGGTAAAATGAAGACCGCCTCTTCCGCTGACCTTTCTGCCAACAAACAATCAAGCGCATCAGCTAAACTATGTATAATAACCAGTTTTTCAATGGATACTCCGGCATATTTAAGCCTCAAGGCGATGTCTTCCGCGCGCAGTCCGGTACAGATCACTTGGCTGATATTTTCTTCACACGTGCCTAATCGTTCGAAATTAACATCCCAAAGCCAGGAAATATCTCGTCCATCTCCGGCTAAATCATTAATTCCTATTAAAACCCGTAGAGGACTTCTGACTCCCAGCATCGTCTGAATCACTTGATCAAACCCGGTGGGGTTCTTAACGAGAGTTAAGGTGAGCTCCCCTTCCGGTAAATAAAAGCGTTCCATTCGTCCGGCCGGAGGAATAAACTCCCGCAACCCGTTTTTAATCAAACTGTCATTAAAACCTAGCTGTCGGGCTGCAGCAAAGGCCGCCAAGGCATTATACAAATTATAGTACCCTTGCAGAGGCAGAGTAAATGCAGTCATACCCACCTGAAACAGCAGCAGATCCTTCTCCACACGAATATTATGAGCAGATATCTGAGGCTCAGGACGGTGAAATCCGCACCCTGAGCAATTGAAAATCCCTAATTGTCCATAATGAAAAAGCTGATAATCAAGTTCCGTGCCACATAACGGGCAGAACCTGGCTTCGCGGGTTTCCAGGCTCTCGCTTCTGCTATCCGGTGTTCGCTCCACACCATAGTAAATCACCTGCGCACGCTCAGTACCGAATTGGGCAACCAAAGGATCATCCGCGTTTAACACAAGGATGGTTTCTTTAGGCAGAGACCCTTTGACCATCCGAACAGTTGAATCCAACTCCCCGTAGCGATCAAGCTGATCACGAAAGAAGTTGGTAATAATCGCTATCGTCGGAGACACTTGTCTGCAAAATCTAGGTACTGTCGCTTCATCCACTTCCAACAAAGCAAGCTTCGCTTTGGCAAAACCGTTCCAATGCGTATTTTGGATCAAAGCTCCCGTAATACCGGCTAACAGGTTCGCCCCGGCTTGGTTAAAAGCAAATTTATCTTCGGTTTGACGGATTATGCTTGCGAGGAGATTAGCTGTTGTTGTTTTTCCATTAGTTCCGGTAATCATAATAATCCCGTCCGTATAAGCCATACTCAAATGCCTTAATATCTCAGGATCAATCCGATTAGCCACGTTACCGGGTAAGGCTGTCCCCTTTTTACCGACCGCTAAAAGTACTGCAGTTATTATCTTGGCTGCCCATAAAGCAACCCAAAAACGCCACGTTCGCTTCATCTTATCCCTCAATTCGTCCTCATAGATTATAGCACTCTCCTCTTTGTATTATCAACCAAAGCCATTTGAAACAAACCAAAAACCCCTCCTGAACTCGAGCAAAGATTCGAGAGGGGTTAAATTTGTTATTATAGAGTCAAAATCTATAAAATCAATAGTTTGTTAATTCTTCAATGCTATCAATAGGCCTTAAATCCCTTGATACTTTGAAAAACAAACATATCCAATAGTTGGCCGAGCACATAGCTTAAGAATAATCGGAATCCTTCTGCGAATACCAATGCTACACCAACTCGGAGCAGCAGACTCAGCCATCGAGACGTTGAGCGTCGCAGTATTCGGTCAAAATCAAGGGTTCCGGCAGCACTCCAACCAAATACCAGACAAATGATAAAAAACGCATAACTCATCCAAGTTGTTAGATCAAGCGCAGCCACAGCACTCCCCCCTTTGCCAAATTATATGGTACAATAGAGGGATTTATGAAAAAAGTAGAGCAAACAAAATTTTCTGTTCACTCTACTTGGTCCAACTTATGGGGTCACTCTATATCGAAATCGCCTTTTTATATCGCTTATACCCAGCCGCGCAGCTTGACTGCATTGGCCACTCTGTTGATGGAAATAACATAAGCGGCATCGCGCATATACAGGTTCTTTTCGATAGAAAGATTGTATACATCGTGGAAGGCCTTTGTCATGCTGTATTCCAGCTTTTCAAGCACCTCTGCTTTATCCCAGAAATAGTTCATATTGCACTGTACCTGCTCGAAATAGCTGCAGTTTACTCCGCCCGCATTGCACAGGAAGTCAGGCAATAATGTTATGCCGCGTTCGCGAATAAAAGCGTCACTGTCAGGGGTGGTGGGACCGTTTGCTGCCTCGCATAAAATCTTCACCTTAGATGATATGTACTGGAATACATTAGGTGTGATTTGGTTTTCCAGTGCGGCAGGTATCAGGATGTCTACGTCCTGTTTAATCCACTCATCGCCCGGAAGCAACTCGTACCCCATTGCCACAGCCTTTTCCTTATCAAGGCTGCCGAACGAATCCTTGATTGTTACAAGCTGCTCAATGTCGCATCCTGCTTCTTTTTTAAATGTATAAGCCTTGCCATCTGCTTGGTTCCAGCAAGATACCGCAATAACCTTGCCACCCATCTCCGTATATTTGCGTGCCGCATATTCCGCAACATTCCCAAAGCCTTGAATACTGGCTGTTGTGGACTCAGCTGGAATATTCATCTCACGCAATAATTCCTTTAGCACATACATTACGCCAAAGCCGGTAGCCTCAGTTCGTCCGAGAGAGCCTCCCATACCCACGGGCTTGCCTGTAATCGTGCCAGGATACCTTGCGCCGGCGATTGTTTCATATTCATCCAGCATCCACAGCATGTGTTGAGCATTTGTCATAACGTCAGGTGCGGGCACATCCAAGTTTGGACCAAGCAAGGTGTAAAGCTGGCGAATGTACCCCCGGCACAGTCTTTCCTGTTCAGTGCTGGAAAGGTTATGCGGGTCGCAGATAACGCCACCCTTTGCTCCTCCTAAGGGGATATCGACAACAGCGCATTTCCAGGTCATCCACATAGAAAGTGCCCGTACCGTATCGGCTGTCTCGTGAGGATGGAAGCGGATTCCGCCTTTCGCAGGCCCCCTGGCATCATTATGCTTGATTCTAAAAGCCTTGAAGACTTTTGTTGATCCATCATCCATCTTAACAGGAATGGAAAAATGTATTTCTTTCATTGGTTCACGCAATAGCGCTCTGAGACCACTGTCCAATTGGAGGACATCCGCGACCTTATCAAACTGCGCCTGAGCGTTTTCAAATGGATTATAGTTTACTGTAGTCATACCACGGCCTCCTAATTTTTTTCTACAAATATTAGACAAAAATATCTTACAAAATATTATATAATAAAATTTATAATAAATACAATAGCAAAGCATGCGTTCTTGGAATTATATTTCAATAAAACAGGTTTGATAAAGAATAGGTTTGATAAGCATGCAAATATAAAAATATATGAAAATATTACTATTAACCCGAGTATTGGAAAAGTATTAGATTCGCAGAAAAAATATTATATTAATTTTCAGTCAATGTCTGGTTGAGCATTGTTATTGTTTGCAATAATCAAACAAGCCGTCAACTGACTTAAAGTGCAGTGACGGCTTGTTTTAAGTTAACCTTGACCATAATCCCGTACCGTTATGATATTTCTAAACTATGAAGATAAATATGAGATAAATTTTTTGCAAACAACGTTGGCAACATTGGATTAAAGAAGCCGGTCTTAAATATAAACGCGGGGAACTCGTTGGGAGATTCCGCAAATCACTTCATAAC
>CAYWSF010000179.1:0-4270 GCA_964460725.1 uncultured Desulfosporosinus sp. | reverse complement strand
GTTTTAACCGCACCTTCTTGATGGATAAGCCCCCAAAAAACTCCAATTAAGAAAGCCCCAATTATTCCCATGCCAACTATAATCCTGATGACTTTCATAAAGTTTAAACCTTCTTTCCTGAACATCTCGTATTAGTTTGTTTAATTCCTTCTTGGATACCGTATTCTAATACTAGTTTAAACAGGATTGTGAAGTTTTAAACAATGATTAACCGGAATTATAGTGCCCCTTAGCAAGAATAACATCGCATAGGTTATCCGTGTGAAACTCTTCCGACGACGTTTTTTCTGAGAGATGAAAGCTTCCTGATTCATCGACCGGTAACCACGGTCTGCCTGCAGAGGCGAGAGTCCTTTGGGCAATTAAGGATAGATATTTATGTTACCAAGCCGTTGTTCTCGGTCGGTCGGTCGGTTGGTTGGTTGGTTGGTTGGTTGGTTTATTTACTTACTTAATTTTTTGACGGAAATATAATCACTATTGGCAATAATAAATCGCCATAATAAATGTTTATCTGTCCCTGCATAATCTATATTTATTCTGGGGGTAGCTGTGATTTCATAGTCGCTGTTTGTTGAGTCATCCTCAGTTACATAGATAGGTCCAATAGCAAGATCAGATCCGTATAAATCTTTTGTAATACCCATTGCCGTACATAGTTTCCCTGGTCCATTACATAAAGAGTTAAGTTTCTTTCCACTATCTTTTTCCCATCCGCGCCTCTTCAACATCAAGTCTAAACCTTTCAATGGTTCAATTGCTCTTATAAAAATCACTTCCGGACTATTGGGCTCCCCGGTAACGATATTAAAACAGTAGTACATGCCGTATATTAAATAAATATAAGCGAACCCGCCTTCGCCAAATTGGATCTCCGTTCGAGTGGTACGTAAATTATTATAAGCATGGGAAGCGCGATCTTCCGGACCAATGTAGGCTTCCACTTCAACAATTCTGCCCGCAGTCACTCCTTCTGATGACTCATGAACGAGAATTTTCCCTAAGATATCCTTTGCTGCATCTAAAGCAGGTCTTTTATAGAATTCTCTTTGTAACTTATTAATCATAATACCCCACTCTATTATTAATCCAGATTAATCTGGATTAACCTGGATTATTTTATAACTTATAATTTTGGTTAAAGTGTCAAAAGACGCTTTTCACTGAAACACCGTTCAACTATTAATGCTAAATGGGTTTGGCACATCAATACGACATATATTTTGGTCGGCGTTCTCCATTATGCGTGTCTAAATGCCGTTAAATTGGGATTGCATTTCTATGGTTTACGCGCTGATTAATATTTAACCTTTTTGACACTCCAATCAAGATTAAGAAAAAATGCCTACCAGTACTATTTTATTACCTGTTCCGACAAATTATGCAATGATTTAGGCTAACGCCTCAAGCATCACGTTTCCGCAAGCCACCACTTCAAAATGCTTTTGCTTTTAAGTGGTGGGTAGGACTTCTTCATTTAGTATAAGGTGAGCAGTTGCGTTATAATAAACATATAAACTACCAGAAAACAAATCTCGGTTTTATCGCCCAAACATCCCCTGCCTTTTACACGGAAATTATTAAGCTATACTTTAACGTGAAAATACGGAACGGGAGGAAAATATGAAAAAAGAAACCATCAAAGGAATTAATGGTTATGATATTCCATGCATAAACAATTTAAGCAGCAGCGAAAAGAAGGCTGTAATTATCAGCCACGGTCTTGGGAGCAGTAAAGAAAGCCCGACTGCTCAGGCTGTGGCGGCGGCACTGCCGAAATACGACGTAGGGACATATGGCTATGATTTTCCGGCTCACGGCGACAGTCCGGTGGATGGCGAAAAATTTCGGATCGAAGGCTGTCTAAACGATCTTGCTTCAGTGGAAAGACATGTGCGTAAGCTCGTACCGGAGGCAGAGATTAGTTATTTCTCATCCAGCTTCGGTGCTTATGTTAATTTGCTCTATTTGGCGACACGAGTTCACGCAGGAAAAAAATCCTTCCTGCGCTGCGCGGCAGTGGACATGCCCAAGCTGATTAAAAACGCCTCCACACCGGAGTTATCCGCCCAGCTTGAGACACAGGGCTACGTAATCGTAGATTATGACTATGTCCGTCCTCTGAAGTTCACAAAGGAGTTTTTTGACGATCTTATGGAGTACGATGTGTTCAAGCTCTGCTGGTCGGATATGGCGCAAATTGCCATGATTCATGGCGATGCCGACGAAACTGCCCCGGTAGCGGATGCACGGCGCTTTGCAAAACAATGCAACGCCGAACTTACCGAAGTCAAAGGCGCAAACCACCGCTTTCAGATTCCGGGCGGAATGGATCGGATCATCGAAACAGCAGTGCAGTTTTTCACTGCAAAATGAATATATCATATATCCCCGTGGATAGCGTAGAAGGTAAAACAATAGGGCTCTTTGACAGCATATATTTAAAATATAAGCTTCTCAAAAGCCCCAGTTATACACAAAAAATCACTATCTTACTAATTTAGACTATTTTATTATGATTGAAGGTTTCACTGTTACTTAATTTAGAAGCTGCTTCTTTATCCAACACGACCACGGCACTCCCGCTATATAGCTGAATTGCTGAAGCGGTAATATCTGTAGTTACAGGTCCTTCCAATGCTTTGGCAATTACCTCTGCCTTTTTACTACCATTAGCCAGCATGACAATGCTTCTTGCTTCAAGAATTGTTCCAATACCCATTGTAATTGCATAATGAGGCATCTTCTCTCTTGGTATCCCTGCATGCTTATAGAACGCCTCATAATTATCATCCAAGGTAAGCTTTGTTAAGGCTTCTACCCTGGTTCTGGATGAAAGCGATGAACCCGGTTCATTAAATGCCCAATGTCCATCTCCACCTATCCCTAAAACCTGAAGGTCAATTCCTCCGGCCTTTTTAATATCTTCTTCATAGAATTTGCAAAATTCCTCAGGATTTTTTGCCATTCCATTAGGAAGATGTATATTTTCTTTTTTTATATTAACATGCCTAAAAAGTTCTTCGTACATAAATCTTGCGTAGCTCTGATCCATCTCGTATGGTTTTGATAAATCCATACCTAATCTAAAATATTCATCCAGGTTAAATGTTTTTACATTTGAAAAATCCAGCCCTTCATGGTGCATTCTTATTAGTTCCTGATATGTACCAATTGGAGTGCTGCCTGTTGCCAGTCCAATCACACAGTCGGGTTTATTCTTAATGATTCCAGCTATTATTTTGGCCGCATATTTACTCATTTTTAAATAGTTATCTTTTACACAAATTTCCATCTCTTTAAAGCCCCCTATTTCTTAAAAATTAAGTTAATTAAGAAAATAACTTGGTAATTTTTAATAATTGTTGTATCCCAACGGCGCACGGGGGTTTGAAAAATATTATACTATATCTTTCCATATCTTTGCTTAAATTGACAAAAGCCTAGTATTACTAAGCTTTTTATTGTATTAATTTCTTGTATTAATCTCTAGATAATAATATGTAATGTGACACAATATGTGACACAATAAGGTGGTACATTTTTTTATTGGCGGAGAGGGTGGGATTCGAACCCACGGACGGTTGCCCGTCAACTGATTTCGAGTCAGCCCCGTTATGACCACTTCGATACCTCTCCGTATTTACCCTAACATCAGAATCTCAAAGCAAATAACTGATCAATATTGATGAAGTCCAAGAGATTATCCTGTTTTACCATTTATAAAATACGCTGAAAATCAGCGCAATCCCTTAAAAAATGTTTTTAACATCTTAGAACATTCTTCTTCCATAACCCCGGCCACAACATCAACCCGATGGTTCCAAAGAGTATAGTCCAAAACATTCATCACTGAACCGATTGCTCCGCCTTTTAAATCAGCAGACCCATAAACAATTTGTTTTAAGCGGGACTGTAATATGGCTCCTGCACACATCGGACAAGGCTCCAAGGTTACATACAAGGCAGCATCTGTTAACCGCCATTTACCAAGTACTTTAGCTGCTCGTTGAATAGCCAGGATCTCGGCATGTGCTGTTGGATCGTTTCTCTGTTCTTTTTCATTATGTCCAACCGCAATCACTTGGCCATCATGAACAATGACCGCTCCAATCGGAACTTCCCCTTTTTCAAAAGCTGTTTGAGCTTGTATAAGTGCAACACGCATCCAATCTCGATGAGACATATCTACCTCTATTTGTGGTGACCCCGGGAGGAGTCGAACCTCCGCAAGGCAGGGTTTAGGAAACCCCCGCTCTATCCACTGAGC
>CAYWSF010000178.1:1947-4278 GCA_964460725.1 uncultured Desulfosporosinus sp. | reverse complement strand
CCATCAGCAGATTTGAGAAATCATTATAGTGAAATTTCCAAGCAGTGCAAAGAATCAAGGGAGACAGTTATTATTACTGTAAATGGAAGAGGTGATACTGCTGTTCTTGGATTACAGGATTACTATCAAATGAAATCTGAACTGGAATTGCTCAGAACACTTGCAGAAGCGGAAGATGATGTGAAAAATGGACGGTTAGCGCCAATGCAGGATTCATTTGATGATCTTCGTGCATCTTTACTGGAAAGGAAGAAGGATGAAGTATAAAATCTTACGAACGGATAAAGCGGAGGAACAACTTCGTGAAATCATTTTTTATATTGCAGATGATTCCGGTGATATTGGTATTGCACTCGGATATCTGGATAAGATTGAAACTGCAATCAATCGGCTTCGGGAATTTCCAATGTCGGGAAATGTCCCCAGGTATTCGATATTAAAAAAGCAAGGGTATAGAGTCTTAATTGTTGAAAGGCATCTGGTTTTTTATAAAATAAATGAGGAAGATAAGTTAGTTATAATTTATGCCATTGTTAATGGAAGAAGAGAATACCGTAATTAAATATAAACATTCATGAACTTTCAGTTCACAGGGAGGTATGAAAATTAAGTTAGCATCTTTTCATGACACCAATAAACGGGGATAATCTTATTAGGGCGGGTCCTGTTAGCCGTTTCTTTTGTGGTGGATTGTACCCCGGAATATAAACTGGTTCCAACAACTTATGAGTACAGGTAAATGTGCCAAGAGCACGTGTAAGAAAGTTCGATAAACTTCTCCAGTTGTTGGGGTTACCTGCCTTTTTTGGAGGTGTCGTTTAATGGATGCTGTTTTGGAATGCTGTGTTGGTTTAGATGTACATCAAGAGACTGTAGTGGCCTGTGTTCTGTTTGGTCCCCTTGAACACAAACCAAAGAAGGAGATCCGAACGTTCGGTACGACAACGCCCGAACTGTTGACACTAACCGACTGGCTAGAGGAAAAAAATTGTTCCCATGTGGCTATGGAAAGTACGGGAGTCTATTGGAAGCCTGTTTGGAACATACTGGAGACTGGGTCGTTTCAGCTAATCCTAGCGAATGCCCAAAGAATCAAGAATGTTCCGGGACGAAAGACGGATGTCAAAGATGCAGAATGGATAGCAAGGCTTCTTCGAAGTGGTTTAATTGAAGGTAGTTTTGTTCCACCTGCGGAAATCCGTGATTTAAGAGATATGACCCGGTATAGGAAGAAACTCCTTCAGGATACGACTCAAGAAAAGAATCGGATTCATAAAGTTCTGCAGGACGCCAATATCAAAATCACGACCTATATGTCCGATATCTTTGGAGTCTCAGGACGCAATATTATAGAGTACCTCCTTGCGGGAGAAGTCATAACTGTCGAATCAATTAAGATGATGGTGCGAGGTAAAATAAGAAGTAAAGTTCCTGGGCTGGTGGATGCATTAAATAATCGACTACGTAAACATCACCGGGAAATGATTCGATTTTCCTGGGAACACCTGAAGTATTTAGAACGAACAATTCTTGAGATTGAAGACAGAATAGAGCAAAGTTTAAGACCCTATCGTGAAGAGATTGAACTATTAGATTCGATACCAGGTGTAAACGAAACAGGTGCTGCAGTGATGATTGCTGAACTTGGCACAGATATGTCTGTTTTTCCAACGGATAATCACGTTTCTTCTTGGGCAGGAGTGTCTCCAGGAAACAACGAGAGTGCTGGTAAAAAAAAAGGACTGGAACCACCTCAGGGAACAAGGCGTTAAAGGCTGTTTTATGTGAATGTGCTTGGGCGGCATCAAGAACAAAAAACACTCGTCTATCTGCGACGTATTGGCGATGGGTAAAACGCATGGGAAAGAAAAAAGCACTGATTGCACTAGGACATCTCATTCTTCGAATAGCTTACAAGATATTGGTTACAAAAGAGCCCTACAAAGAATTAGGAACGGAATATTTGGCCAAACGTGAACAAGACAAGGAACAACGCATTATTAGGCAGCTTCAATTGAAAGGATATCAAGTTCTGAAAGTGAGCTAGGTAGTCATAAATTAGGCGATATCAAGAGATTCAAAGTGGCTCTCGGGCATCCTATTGTAATTGAGGATTTACGTTATGATACTCGAGTGTGGCCTCAGAGCCCAAAGGCGAGAGTATTTTCGTAAGAAAAGTTTAATTCAGGTTAGCTCCGGATGCTTTTCGGCTTAGCAAATAGAGATGAGAAAGTTAATACAAAAAGGATGTCCGCCAAGTTTATTGGCATTGGTATCACCATTATCCATTTAATATCTGGGCAGCTGATATTGAAAGCCTCACGTTCTTTT
>CAYWSF010000178.1:0-1847 GCA_964460725.1 uncultured Desulfosporosinus sp. | reverse complement strand
CACCATTATCCATTTAATATCTGGGCAGCTGATATTGAAAGCCTCACGTTCTTTTGATAGGACGTGAGGCTATTGCTATTAGTAATAATAAACGTTATTTAAATATTGACAATAGGCTCCTAATGTTATATATTTATCACATGGAGTTATAAATATATAACATTAGGAGTGGATTAGTATGAAAAACAGAATAGGTTTGTTGGGTTTACTAGGCTTTATGGGACTATTAGGACTAATAACTGATAATACTGGGTTCTATGGTTTTTTCGGTTTTTTTGGATTCTTTGGGTTATCTAATATAATTCCAGACGAAATGTTTAAAAACAACGTAAATAAAGCAGCCAAAAACGCTTTTTTTTCAGGTGTCTTTATTTATCCCTTTGTTGTAATTTTGGGAACAATTTCTTCATTTCCATCGGCATATGTATTTGGATTTGGATTTGCAATTAATTTTGCAATTCAGATTTTAGTTTTTAGCATTTCTTTATCGGGTTATGAAAAGAATGGTGAGAATATATGAAAATGATCACAAGAATAAAAGAGTATCGAGCAAAGAATAATATGACTCAGGATGCATTGGCTAAAAAAGTTGGAGTCCGACGGGAAACAATAGTACACCTTGAAAATGGTAAATACAATCCTTCACTTAAGCTTGCAAATGATATTTCAAAAGCCTTGAATACAAAAATAGATGACATATTTATATTCATTGAGGAATAAAAAACAAGCCTAATTTCTTCATTAAAATGTATACCTCATTATTGAGGGAGGCCTTTATATAAAAATGTTTTCACAGGAGTTTACAAACTAAAATTGAAAAGTCAAGACAGCTGAGCGAAAGCCCACTGTTTTTGCCTAATTACCTAATTATAAGATCAAATTTTATTAAACATATTGACATTGCCGTAACGTCATAGTTTATCATGCTGATTGCAAGGGGTGAAACAATGGAATACACAATCAATAAGCTGGCAAAAATGGCAGGTGTCAGTACCCGAACGTTAAGATATTACGATGAATTCGGTTTGCTTTCTCCCGCTCGGGTCAGCTCGAACGGCTACCGAATATACGGTCAAAAGGAAGTAAATAGGCTTCAACAGATCCTTTTTTACCGCGAATTGGATATGCCGCTGGAGGATATCCGGCGGATTCTGGAGACAAAGGATTTTGACGGACTGACAGCACTGCAGAATCACTTGACCGCCCTGCTGGCAAAGCGTGCTCGGCTGGACTTGCTAATTTCAAATGCCGAAAAGACTATCAAAACCATGAAAGGAGAAATAGTAATGAGTGATCAAGAGAAGTTCGAAGGTTTTCTGCAAAAACAGGTTGACGATAATGAGGCGCAGTATGGGAAGGAAATTCGGGCAAAATACGGAGATGAATGCGTCGACCACTCCAACGCGAAGATTTTGCATATGAGCCGCGAGCGGTACGCTGAGCTGGAAAATCTAACGACGGAACTGAACACGACCCTCAAAGCGGCCTTTGAGCAGGGCGACCCTGCGGGGGAACTGGCGCAGAAGGCCTGCGAACTGCATAAGAAATGGCTGTGCTTTTTCTGGGACAACTACAGCAAAGAGGCACATATCGCCGTAACGCAGGGGTATGTGGACGACCCGCGCTTTACCGCGTACTACGACAAAATTGTTCCCGGGTGCGCAACTTTTCTGCGGGATGCGGTAGCCATATACCGCCCGTAAGGCGAGAGCGGAAATACTGACCACTCAGCTTATCAAAGGAATTTGAGAAGTTATGCTGTGTAAAGTTGGTAATGATAGAATTGCTGTTGAATTTTAAGAATAATATGCATAAAATAATAACAGTAGCAGCAAGGAGTGATAGTG
>CAYWSF010000177.1:0-4324 GCA_964460725.1 uncultured Desulfosporosinus sp. | reverse complement strand
TCCCGTAAAGCACAGCGACTGCGGACAACTCCAACACAGCCCAACCATTTATTAATATCAGTTCCAATGTCGCTGTCCTGTGAAACACAAAGGTTGTGACCAGAAGCACTACGAACATTAAAACCGCACCGCCCAGTAGAATTAACCCGACCGGCATACTATTTGAGTCCTGTGATAATGTGTTAATGCCCCCGGACATCCAAACAATCGCGACAACTCCTGTGATAGATGCTGCCGTGATGAAAAACATACTTATTAACACACTGACTAGCCCGCCGGATGAATTCGGACGAAAGGAAATAATCCACCATGCAAGGTAAAATACGCTGCAAAACAAAAGCAGTAGATTGCCAACAAATATCCCCCTGAGCGGGCCGACGAAGTTACTGAAGCATGTCATAACGACACCTCCGATGTTACATAAGTTCTCAGTGGATGTCTAGATAAAAAGGGAGAGAATTCCCAGCGGATTATCCAGCAAAAGGACATCGGTTAAATTAAAATTCATAGTTATATCCTTATTTATGTTTAAAGGCACTACTTCCAGTGTAACGGTAGCTTGGGCACCGGTACCCTGGATTTTTATATCTCTCACATTAGAAAGCTTAATGTTTTGCTGAAGCTTTTCTATAAGTATCTCAGCAACAGAACCGGCTTGACCCACATACTTTTCTACAGCATCAACATTACCGCTGTTTATTCCGTTGATAAGTTCCGTTATAGCATTATGGATATCTTGTTCCGTAAAGGTATTTTTAGATGTGTCAACTGTTTGAGCCAAGCAAGCGGTGAAAATAAACATGATTAGAATTAACAAAGTTCCTGTAAGAATACACTTAATTTTTTTCATGATCTCACCTATTGTTTAGTTATTTCCGATTGATAAATTGGTTGCAATATCCACTCAAAACAATGTGTTTATCATCCTAGGGTATCTTTTTTTCCATGGTCTAACCAGTAGTCACATTACCTTTAAAATATACTAATATGCAATATTATTCAATAGAAAAATAAAACCCAGTGTAACAGAGGGACGATTCTAATACGCAAGAAAAACGCATTAATCAAATTGCAAGTCGTTACAAAAGCTGCATTTTGTTTTTTGGAGTATGCATTCCAGATACAAAACCTGCGTTTCGTTTACAAATATTCAGTTGTCAGTTACAAAGAATGCTTTTGGGTTAACAAATGGCTTCTCACTTTTCAATTTAATACTGTTACAACAAACATTAACTAGGCAACAATAAAAAGGCAACGATATTTGATAAATATTTATTGTATTCCGATAAATTACATGTTAAAATCATATCCATAATAAATAAGCGAGGCCGCAAGTGATAGCGGCGGAATGGAGGTTTGTATGAAACGAGAAACACTCTTTTTAAAGGCAGTTGTTTTTCTGATGGGGATTCCGGTTCTTGCTTTGTGTATATTTTTGGTGCCTTCGCTGGCTGCTTGGGCAACAAAAGAGATTCCTGAATTTCCTTTTTTGCAATATCTCATTTTTATTGGTTTTTATGCAACGGCGATAACATTTTTCTTTGCTTTGTATCAGACTTTAAAACTTTTGAACTATATTGACAGGAACATAGCTTTCTCGGAATTATCTGTAAAGGCATTAAATAATATAAAATACTGTGCAATCACAATCAGTATTTTGTACGCGGCCGGCATGCCATGCCTAATTCTCATCGCAGATAAAGACGATGCCCCAGGTGGAGTAGTAATCGGATTAATCATTATTTTTGCTTCAATTGTGGTCGCCGTTTTTGCAGCAGTTCTTCAAAAATTATTGAAAAATGCCATAGAGATAAAATCAGAAAATGATTTAACGGTTTGAGGTGAAGAACGTGGCAATTATTATCAATATTGATGTGATGTTGGCTAGAAGGAAAATGAGCGTGACAGAACTCTCTGAGAGAGTGGGAATTACTATGGCTAACCTCTCTATTCTAAAGAATGGCAAGGCAAAAGCTATTCGGTTATCAACTTTAAATGCTATTTGTGAAGCTTTAGAATGTCAACCAGGTGATATTCTGGAATACAGTAAGGATAATTAGGTATTGGAGCATGATACCCATGTGGGAATTTCTGGGTAATGCAAGCTCTAAGGAAATCAAGTTATTAAGATAAATGATAAATAAAGGGGCGGCAATTATGGAAGAGTACAGAACTCTTATTTCTAAAAATTTTGAACAACCGGCTGAGTTAGAAAAGCTTTATCGGCAGGAACCTGAGAAATTCAAAAGAGCCTTTCCCACGGTATTTAAAGAGCATCCGAATGTCACTATCCTGAAGGTTTGGCATGAAAGGTTAAATTTTGATCTGCCGAAGGATGAAGTGACGGAACCTGATGTCATGTGGAAAGACCTCCTTTTGGTTATAATAATTTCGTTGCTGGCCGGAACAATTGCCAGGTTTTTGTTCCCGCTAATTGATGAAGGATTAATTCAGCCTGCAAATATCGTTTTTTCTGTTTTACCCTTGCTATCATTTTATTTTCTTTTCAAGAACCGCCCTGCTAAAAAAGTAGTTCTTGCAATCAGCCTGTCCTACCTGGTAGTATTGATTTACCTGAACTTTCTGCCTGTCAAAAACTCAGATAGTATCATTTTGGCTAATCTGCACTTGCCTTTCTTCTTATGGTTTTTAGTGGCAATTTGCTTTACCGGAAACTTTAGCTTACAACCAAAAAAACTAATGGAATACTTAAAGTACAACGGTGAGCTATTAATCGGTGTTGCTCTGATCCTGATTTGTGGTGTCCTTTTAACAGTTTTGACCATTGGCTTGTTTTCGGCAATTCAAATTAATATAGAGGAATTCTATATTAAAAATATTGTGATATTTGGCATTGCTGCTTCGCCATTTGTCGGCACTTATTTAACGAAAGCCAGAGGCAAGGTAACTGGGAATTTTGCGCCTTATTTAGCAAAGATTTTCAGTCCCTTGGTCTTAATAACATTAGGCATATATTTAGCAACAATAGTCATTATGCAAAAGAATCCTTATACTGACAGAGAGTTCTTATTAATTTTCAACTTAATGCTGTTATTGGTATTAGCGATAACGATTTTTTCCGTCTCAGAAAGAGATACCGGCTCAATAATAGTTTTTAATGATCGAATAACCTTCGCATTGATAATAATTGCTATCGTGATTAATTGCGTAGCATTATCGGCTATTTCATTTAGATTATCTTTTTTCGGTATAACTCCTAACCGACTGGCCGTTTTGGGCATGAATCTTATTGTGTTTGTCCATATATTAGGGATAACAGTTAATTATAGCCGGTTTATATTTGGCAAAGTTAAAATTGATGCCGTTGTTGCCGCCATTACGAAATATTTGCCCGTTTATGCGCTTTGGACGCTTATCGTTACCATTTTCTTTCCGATAATATTCACTTTTAAGTAGGGCAAACATGCTTCAACTAACTTGGCTAATGTAAATCCTTTGCAAGAACAGGGGGTGCTCATTTCTGAGCAGGCCCCCATAGTTTTTTCCTAAGGTCCAGTGCCTTCACTATGAATCCTCCAACCGCTCGTATTCGATTCCTTTTTTAGAATAACAAATCTGGTTTGCTTCCCGCCGTCAGAAGTTATCACTTTTTTAAATTGAAAATCGATTGTTACTGCATACTCTACAGTCCCCTTTGGATTCCCGGAGACATTTGCTTCTCGCAAATCAATTAATTTTGCTGATTTTACATTCTGTTCACCATCGACATAAGCACTATTAAAACCTTCATTTATCAGTAGATTATTATCCATGTTCATAGCAAGATAATTACATATATTCTGCCGCGTCATACATGCAAACTGCATCTTTTGATCCTGGCTGTCCAAAGCCGCGTAATATTGTTTGATAACATCCTCTGGTTTCATTTTAGATAATTTTATTTCCAGCTCATTGTCATAATTGATATAATCATTAATCCAATTTTCCCAGTCCTTATTCGTAATACTTTTAAAACTTTTTCTGTCAAGTGAGCAGGCAAAGCAGTCATGTCTTCCAGCATCAATATAAGCCCCAATGATTTTTTCCTCGTATTTCAAAACGATTCCGCGGGCATTCATTCTTGGATGCAAATAATCAGGCAATGGCTCCCACGGTTTGCTTCCTTAACACCATGTTTCACAGCAGACTTAATTATTTCATATAAAATTATTAAACTTATTGCCCAAAGGATTAAGGCTAAAATTATTCGTTCCAAACTAATACCCCCCACTAATACCCGCTGGTTTGCTATTACATTTCAAAATTCCAAAAAAATTACACTTATTCTTAAAACAAATTCTTCATTAGCAGCTAAATCCCCTGC